>NZ_JBIVFL010000004.1:0-229266 GCF_044748125.1 Streptomyces sp. NPDC090025
AAGATGGACGGGGTATCAACTAATCTGGCGTTGATTTTTGGCACGCTGTTGAGTTCTCAAGGTGCGGACGCTTCCTTTGTACTCACCCTCGCGGGTTTTCCTCCGGGCGCTTCCTTCGTTCTTGCGTTTCCGACTCTATCAGATCTTTTCGACCCGATTTCCTCGGTGCTTTCCGGTTCATTTGCCAGGCATTCACCTTGCGAACCTTCGGCGGGGTCAAACACTACCAGGCTTTTCCGCTCCCCCTGACCACTCCGTCTGCGAGCATGCAGAGGTGTAGACCACTGGGGTTAGGATCTGACTGATAGTCGCTGCCGACCCACGACTCAAAGCCGCGTTGGGGTCAGGCAGGAGTACGACAGTACATCCCGTCGCCTCTAGAGGCAAATCGCTTGCCGTCGTCCCTAGGTCTGCCAACTGGTACGTCTCGTGCGGAACTGGGACTTCTTATGACTTAGGCTTCTGAACAGTACGCCGTCCAGGACAGGTAGTGACGGCGCCACACAATCTCCGCCCCTGGGAGGCTTCCCATGACAACCGTGTCGTCGCCACTCGCTGGACGCGCCATCGGTCTCGCCAATGTTCCCGACCCCGTCTTCTCCGGCGCGATGGTCGGGCCCGGCACCGCAATCGACCCCGTACGTGAGGCGTCCGAGGCCGTCTCGCCCGTGGACGGTGTCGTCGTTTCTCTGCACCCGCACGCGTTCGTCGTCGTCGACAGCGAGGGCCACGGTGTGCTCACCCACCTCGGGATCGACACCGTTCAGCTCAACGGCCAGGGCTTCGAGCTTCTGGTCAACAAGGGTGACACCGTGACGCGCGGCCAGGCCGTCGTGCGTTGGAACCCCGCCGAGGTCGAGGCCGCCGGCAAGTCCCCCATCTGTCCCATCGTGGCGCTCGAGGCCACCGCGGACTCGCTCTCCGATGTCATCGACGACCAGGACGTGAAGGCCGGCGACGCGCTCTTCTCCTGGAGCTGACGGCCAGCTCGTCGTCCTGACGAGCGCTTACGACATTCAACGCGGCGGCCCGGCCGCCGCTTCTACCGGAGACGGGTGAGATGGAGACAACGCTGCGAGGCGTCGGCGTCAGCCACGGAGTGGCGATCGGCGAGGTCCGGCACATGGGCACGGCGGTTCTCGAGCCGCCGGCCAAGCAGATTCCGGCCGATGAGGCGGAGCGCGAACAGGGGCGCGCCCGCCAGGCGGTGGAGGCTGTGGCGGCCGACCTGATTGCGCGCGGCAATCTGGCCGGTGGCGAGGCCCAGGCGGTGCTCGAGGCCCAGGCGATGATCGCCCAGGACCCGGAGCTCATCGCCGACGTCGACCGCCGGATCGCGGTCGGCAGCACGGCCGAGCGCGGTATCTACGACGCGTTCTCGCACTACCGCGAGCTGCTCGCGGGTGCGGGTGAGTACATGGCCGGCCGGGTGGCCGACCTGGACGACGTGCGGAACCGGATCGTGGCGCGCCTGCTGGGCGTGCCGATGCCGGGTGTGCCGGACAGCGACGAGCCGTACGTGCTGATCGCGCGGGACCTCGCTCCCGCCGACACGGCGCTGCTCGACCCGGCGCTGGTGCTCGGCTTCGTGACCGAGGAGGGCGGGCCGACCAGCCACAGCGCCATCCTGGCGCGGGCGCTGGGTGTGCCGGCCGTGGTCGCGCTGCCCGGTGCGGGTGAGCTGGCCGAGGGCACGGTCGTCGCGGTGGACGGTTCCACCGGTGAGATCTTCGTGGACCCGAGCGAGGAGAAGAAGGCGGCGCTGACGCGGGCCGCCGCGGAGCGCAAGGCCGCTCTCTCCGCTTCTTCCGGTCCTGGTGCCACCTCCGACGGGCACAAGGTGCCGCTGCTCGCGAACGTGGGCGGTCCCGCCGACGTCCCGGCGGCGGTCGAGGCCGGTGCCGAGGGCGTGGGTCTGTTCCGCACCGAGTTCCTGTTCCTGGACGACAGCAAGAAGGCGCCGTCCGAGGACAAGCAGATCGAGGCGTACCGCAAGGTCCTGGAGGCGTTCCCGGAGGGCCGTGTGGTCGTCCGGGTGCTGGACGCGGGCGCCGACAAGCCGCTCGAGTTCCTGACGCCGGTGGACGAGCCGAACCCGGCGCTCGGTGTCCGGGGGCTGCGTTCGCTGCTCGACCACCCGGAGGTGCTGCGCACGCAGCTGACCGCGCTGGCGAAGGCGGCCGAGGGGCTGCCGGTGTACCTCGAGGTCATGGCGCCGATGGTGGCCGACCGTACGGACGCGAAGGCGTTCGCCGACGCGTGCCGTGAGGCGGGTCTGCGGGCGAAGTTCGGCGCGATGGTGGAGATCCCGTCCGCCGCGCTCCGGGCGCGTTCGATCCTGCAGGAGGTCGAGTTCCTGTCCCTGGGCACGAACGACCTGGCGCAGTACACCTTCGCGGCCGACCGTCAGGTGGGTGCGGTGTCGCGGCTGCAGGACCCGTGGCAGCCGGCGCTGCTCGACCTGGTGGCGCTGTCCGCGGACGCGGCCAAGGCCGAGGGCAAGAGCTGTGGTGTCTGTGGTGAGGCGGCGTCGGATCCGCTGCTCGCGTGTGTGCTGACGGGTCTGGGTGTGACCTCCCTGTCGATGGGCGCCGCGTCGATCCCGTACGTGCGGGCGACGCTGGCCAAGTACACGCTGGCGCAGTGCGAGCGTGCCGCGGCCGCGGCGCGTGCGGCGGACACCGCGCACGACGCGCGGCTGGCCGCGCAGGCGGTGCTGTCCGGAGAGTGATCCGGGTGGTCCGGCCGTAGGCCGGGGTGAAGGGGCTTCTCGCCAGGTTCTGGCGGGGAGCCCCTTTTTTTCGCGTGTTCTCGCGTCTCAGTGCGGGTGGTGCCGGGGGTCGGTGTCGGGCAGTGGGTCGAGCGGGAGTCCGGCCAGGTGGTGGACGTGGGGTTCGGGGGCGATGGGGTCGCCGGTGTGGGCGTCGGTGCAGTACGCGTCGAAGACCTCGGCCTCGGTGAGGGGGTGGAGCTGTCCTTCGGCGAGGCGCCAGCCGTGCAGGCGGTCGGGGTGGCCGGGGGTGGTGGTGCGCAGGACGACCCCGCCGGGGCCGCCGAGGGCGATGCCGGCGGCGAGGACGGTGACGAACTCTCCGCCGTGCGGGGTGTCGAGGAGGTCAGGTCCCGTGCTGTGGGGGTCCGTCCGAAGTGCGGCGACGAGCTGGTCCTCGTCGGCGGGGACGCTGCAGACCAGGTGGTGGGTGCCGGGTCCGGCGGCGTCGAGGAGGCGGAGCAGCAGCAGGGAGGCGCGGGCGAAGGCGGCGTGGCCGATGTGGCGTCCGCAGTCGGGGCACTCCCCCGCCTCGGCGAGGAGGAGGGTGGCGTACTCCCAGGTGGTGTGGCGGACAGTGACCTCGACGAGGGTGGCGAGCAGGGTCGCGAGGGGTTGTCCGGTGTAGGGGACGTGGGGTCCGGTGGTGGCCTGGTCGGCGGTGTAGTGGGCGCGGCTGGTGGGGTGGTCGGGGTCGCGGCCGGTGGCGGCGCAGTGGTCGGCGTAGTCCTCGGGGTCGAAGAGGGTGACGGAGGTGTGGCCACCGGTGGCGCGGAGGGTCTTGAGGTGGTTCTCGACGTGGTGCAGGTAGTCGGTGTGGCTGGTGAAGGGGAAGGTGGCGTAGCGCCGCATGGCGGTGAAGTCCTCGGTGTCGGCGAGGAGGCCGAGGGTGGCGGTGGTCTCGCGGCGCAGGGTGCGGCGGGCGGTGGTGCGGGTCGGGCGGGTCGGGTGGTCGTGGTGGGTGGGCCGGGTCGGGTGGTGCTGGGTCATGGGTCCCCCTGGGTGCGGTGGCTTTCGCCGTCCATCACTTCTCACTCACCGTAACCGTCGGCACTGACAGTGACGGATCCGCGGCCGGTGCGGGGGCTGGGGCGGCCGGGGTGACGTGGTCGCGGAGCAGCCGGTGCTGGGTGGCGGCGGCGCCGACGAGGGCGAGGCCGAGCACGGGCCAGGCGAGCGGGCCCGCGGCCATGACGCCGGTGACCAGGAGCGGGCCCGCGAAGCGCTGGCCGGACTGGGCGAGGCCGTGGAAGCCGAGGTAGCTGCCCTGGGCCTCGGCGGGGGCGAGGGCGACGGAGAGTTCCCAGGAGGCGGTGGCGTGGATGATCTCGGCGAAGGTGAGCGCGATGACGGCGGCGATCAGGGCGCAGGTGGCCAGGACGGGTCCGCCGGTGGCGGAGACGGCGAGGCCGAGGGTGCCGGCGGCGAAGAGTCCGGCGAGCGGGACGAGGAGCCGACGGGCGGCGGGGGTGGTGGCGCCGAACCGGGCGAGCGGAACCTGGAAGAGGACGACGAGGACGGTGTTGAGGACCAGGAGCAGCGGGACGAGGCCGACCGGGGCGTCGGTGGCGTGGACGATCCAGAGCGGGACGGCGACCTGGAGGATCGTGTCGTCGAGGAAGAGGGCGGCGTCGGTGGCGGTGTAGCCGAGGAAGACGCGGTCGCGCCAGGGGTTCGCGGGGCGGTCACGGACGGCGTCGGCGCAGGCGTCGGCCGAGGCGTCGGCGCAGGCGTCGGCCGAGGCGTCGGTGGAGGTGGTGACGACACGGGCGGGGGCCGGGGGTTCGGCGCAGCGCAGGGTGAGGGCGGCGATCACGGCGTACGAGAGGACGTTGCCGACGAGCAGGTAGGTGTAGGCGTCGACGCTTCCGGTGGCGAGTGCGGCGGCGGCGCCGAGGCCGCCGATGGACCAGCCGATGTTGACGGTGGTGCGCTGGATGGCCTGGTAGCGGACGCGGTCCGGTCCGGCGAGGCGGGCGGCGTAGAGCTTGATGAGGACGCTGCCCGCGCGGTCGGGGAGGGCGCCGAGCGCGGAGTAGAGGGTGAGGAGGAGGTAGTGGTCGGTGGTGAGGAGGGCGAGCAGGGCGGCGCCGCGCAGGAGTTGGGTGGCGACGATCAGCCGGACGACGGGGAAGCGGTCGGCGAGGCGGCCGGCGATGGGGGCGCCCGCGAGGCCGACGCCGCCGGAGATGGTCATCAGGAGGCCGACCTGGCCGAGGCCGAGTCCTGAGACGTAGGTGAAGTAGAGGGCGGTGCAGCCGGCCCAGAGTCCGGTGCCGGTCTTGTCGATGATGCTGACGACCAGCATGCGGCGGCCGTCACGGCCGCCGGGTATGCGGTCGAGGACGGTGCGGTGGCGTGGAGTCGGGCGGCTCACTCGGTTCCCCCTTGACGCGAGTTATGTATTGATACATAGTTCAGTACGTGGCAACACAATATGCGATCAGTGGGACGACGGCCAAGGGAATTGCCGCGTCCGTCGAGCGGGGCGTTTCCGAGGGCGAGCTCGCGCCGGGGGACGCGCTGCCTCCGGTGCGGCGGCTCGCCGACGACCTCGGCGTCAGTCCCGGCACCGTGGCGACCGCGTACAAGGAACTGCGCGGCCGGGGCCTGGTGGTCACCCGGGGCCGCGGCGGCACGGTGATCGCCCAGGCGCCTTCGGTGGCCTCGCGCCGCCCGCTGCGGGTTCCGGACGGCCTGGTGGACCTCGCGGGCGGGCATCCCGACCCCGCGTTCCTGCCGGTGCTGTGCCCGCCCGCCGAACTGCGCCCCCGGTTCGGCTCGCACCGCGCCGCGCCCCGGCTCGACGCGCTCACCGGGCTGACCCGTGCCTGGTACGCCCGGGACGAGGTGCCCGCCGAACAGGTGAGCTTCGCGCACGGCGCGCTCGACTGCGTCGCCCGGCTGCTCGCCGTGGAACTGCGCCCCGGCGACGCGGTCGCGGTCGAGGACCCCGGCTTCCACCATCTGCTCGACCTGGTCCCGGCCCTCGGCCTGCGGATGGTCCCGGTCCCGGTGGACCGCGAGGGCATCACCCCGGACGGCCTCGCGACGGCCCTGCGGGCCGGAGTCCGCGCCCTGGTCTGCACCCCGCGCGGGCAGAACCCCACCGGGGCGTCCTTCTCCCCCGCCCGCCGGGACGCCCTCGTGGCGCTGCTCCGGGACGCCCCCGAGGTGCTGGTGGTGGAGGACGACTACACCGCGCCGCTCGAAGGACCGGCCGCGCCCACCCTCGCGGCAGCGGGTCTGGAGCGCTGGGCGCAGGTGCGGACCGTGTCCAAGCGGCTCGGCGTCGATCTGCGGTGGGCCGGGGTGGCGGGCGATCCGGTGACGATCGCCCGGCACGACGGGCGGCTCCTGATGACCTCGGGCTGGGTCAGCCACATCCTTCAGGACACGGTGGCCCGGCTGCTCGCGGACCCGGCGGTCGTCCGGCTGGTGACGGCGGGCGAGACGGCGTACGCCGAGCGGCGCCGGACGCTGACCCAGGCGCTCGCCGGGTACGGGATCCGCGCCGAGCCGGGCTGCGGGATGAACGTGTGGGTGCCGGTGCGCGACGAGTCGGCGGTGGTGAACGGGCTGCGCACCCGGGGCTGGTGGGTGGCGGCCGGTGCCCGGTTCCGGATCGACGCGCCCACCGCCGTACGGATCACCACGGCCGCGCTCCCGCCGGCGGAGTGCGTACGGCTCGCGGCGGACTTCGCGGCGGTGCTCGGGGATGCGCAGGCGACGTACGGCGGGTGAGCCCCGCCGTACCGCCGCGCCGTACGCCTGCGGCCGCCGGTCCCGCTACCGCTCGGCGCGGCTGCGGGCCAGCTCCTCGTAGAAGCGCAGCAGTTCCAGGTCGTCGACCGAGCCCGGGTTGACCGCGCGGGCCATCGGGGTGCCCTGGAGGAGGCGCTTGACCGGGACCTCGATGCGCTTGCCGGTCAGGGTGTGCGGGACGCCGGGGACCTCGATGATGTCGTCGGGCACATGGCGCGGGGAGAGTTCGGTGCGGATGGTGGCGCGGATCCGGCCGACGAGCTCCTCGTCGAGGGTGGCGCCTTCGGCCAGGTGGACGAAGAGCGGCATCCAGTAGCCGCCGTCCGGCTCCTCGATCCCGATGACGAGCGATTCGCGGATCTCCGGGAGGCGTTCGACGGCCTCATAGATATCGGCGCTCCCCATCCGGACGCCCTGACGGTTGAGGGTGGAGTCGGAGCGGCCGTGGATGACGACGGAGCCGTGGTCGGTGATCGTGATCCAGTCGCCGTGCCGCCAGACGCCCGGGAACATCTCGAAGTAGCTGTCCCGGTAGCGGCTGCCGTCGGGGTCGTTCCAGAAGCGGATCGGCATCGACGGCATCGGGTTGGTGACCACGAGCTCGCCGACCTCGCCGGTCAGCGGCTTGCCCGCCGGGTCCCAGGACTGCAGGTCGGTGCCGAGGCAGGCGGCCTGGAGCTCGCCGATGTGGACCGGGAGGGTGGGGACGGCGCCCGCGAAGCAGGAGCAGACGTCGGTGCCGCCGCTGACCGAGGCGATCCACAGGTCGGCGCGGACCTCGTCGTGCAGCCAGCGGAAGCCGTCCGGCGGCAGCGGGGAGCCCGTGGTGGCCACGCAGCCCACCTTCGACAGGTCGAAGTCGCGGCCCGGGTGGACGCCCGCCTTGGCGCAGGCCATCACGTACGCGGCGGAGGTGCCGTACAGGGTGGCGCCGGTGCGCTCGGCGATCCGCCACTGGGCGGCGGTGTCCGGATAGCCGGGGCTGCCGTCGTACAGGACGACGGTGGTGCCGGTGAGCAGGCCGGAGACGAGGAAGTTCCACATCATCCAGCCGGTGGAGGTGTACCAGAAGAACACGTCGTCGGGGCCGAGGTCGCAGTGCAGGCCGAGCTGCTTGAGGTGTTCGACCAGGATGCCGCCCTGGGACTGCACGATGGCCTTGGGCAGGCCGGTGGTGCCGGAGGAGTAGAGCACCCACAGCGGATGGGCGAACGGCACCTGCTCGAAGACCGGTTCGGTGTCGGCGGCGGTCAGCGCGGACCATTCCAGGGCGCCTTCAGGGGCGGCGGTGCCGAGCAGCGGGATGTGCACCACGGCGCGCAGGGTGGGGAGTTCGGCGCGGAGCTCGGCGACGGTGGCGCGGCGGTCGTGCTCCTTGCCGCCGTAGCGGTAGCCGTCGACGGTGAACAGGACGACGGGCTCGACCTGCTGGAAGCGGTCGAGGACGCTGCGGGCGCCGAAGTCGGGGGCGCAGGAGGTCCAGACGGCGCCGACGGCGGCGGTGGCGAGCAGGGCGACGACGGCCTCGGGGATGTTCGGCAGATAGCCGCTGACCCGGTCGCCGGGGCGGACGCCGAGGCCGCGCAGTTCGGCGGCGAGCGAGCCGACCTGGCGGCGCAGCTCGGCCCAGCTGACCGGGGTGGGCTCGTGGGTCTCGTCGACGTGGAGCAGCGCGGCGGCGTCGGGGCGGTCCTCGGCGGCGCGCAGGGCGTGCTCGGCGTAGTTGAGGGTGGCGCCGGGGAACCAGTCGGCGCCGGGCATCGTACGGTCGCCGATGACGCGCTCGTACGGGGTGCCGAAGCGGACGTCGAACCATTCGGTGACGGCGGCCCAGAAGGTGTCCAGCTCGTCGACGGACCAGCGGTGCAGGGCCGGGTAGCCGCCCTCGGCGGGGGCTCCGCGGCGCTCGGCGGCCCATGCCTGGAAGCGGGTGACGGCGGCCGCGGCGATGCGGTCCGCGTCGGGCTGCCACAGCGGCTCGGTCTGCGATGTCATGGGTCGGCTCCCTGGCTGTACGCGGGTCTGCGTGGGTCGCGCGCACGTGCTGGGGTGTGCGCGTGACGCGGCTGACAGGGACGATGCCATGGGAACCTCTTTCGCACCAGGGTTCGCCGCCCATGGTCGGACGGTTGAATATGTGCCCGCACCACAGGTGAACGGCAGTTGAACGAAGCGCATACCGCTCCGCGCGGATGGCAGGCTGAGCTGCATGGACGGTCGTGAGCTGGTGCGCTCGGTGCGGGAAACGGTTTCGGTGCGGGGGTTGCGGGGGGTGCGCTCGGCGTGGCTGCGGCGGCGGACGGACGCGCGGGCGCTGCCGCCGCCGGGCGCGGAGCGGGCCCGGGTGCCGGGTCCGGTGAGCACGGCGGAGACCGCGCCGGGCGGCGGGATCCTCCGGTTCGCCCGCTCGGAGCTGCGGGTCTCGGTGTCGGCGGGCGGCACGGTGTTCTGGGCGTGGGACGGGGCCGAGCCGCTGCCGTCGTACGGGCTCTGCGGGCAGCCGCCGGGGCCGGACCCCAGGGCCGTCCTGGAGCCGGACACCGACGGCGGCTGGCGGGTGGTGTCGGAGCGGGTGACGGTGGTGGTGTCCCGGCACGGGGCGGTGGAGGTGCGTACGCCCGGTGGCGTGGTGCTGCGCCGGGAGCTGCCGCCGCGCTGGTGGGAGCCGGTACGGGGCGGGGCGGCGCGCTGGGTGCAGCGCAGCGAGGTGGCGGCGGACGCCCGGTTCTTCGGGCTCGGCGGGCGGGCGGCGGGGCCGCGGCTGCGGGACGGCGTGTACCGGCTGTGGAACACCGATCCGAAGGCGCCGTTCGTTCCGGGCGACGATCCGCTGTACATCACCATGCCGGTGCAGCTGGTGGTCGCGGACGCGGGCACCCATCTGGCGTTCTACGACAACTCGTGGGACGGGCGGGTGGTGCTCACCGAGGGCGAGGAGGGCGCCGGATCCGGCCATGACCGGCCCGGCACCAGCGAACTGCGGATGGACGGCGGCCCGTTGCGCTGCTGGGTGGTGGTCGGCACCCCCGCGCGCGTGCTGCACGGCTGGGCGGCGCTCTCCGGGGCCCCGGCGCTGCCGCCGGCCTGGGCGCTCGGCCCACAGCACGCCCGCTGGGGCTTCGGCAGCGAGCGGGAGGTGCGCCGGGTGGTGGACGGCTACCGGGACCGCGGCCTGCCGCTGTCGGTGCTCCATCTGGACATCGACCACTACGCCGGGCACCGGGTGTTCACCGTGGACCGGGAGCGGTTCCCGGACCTGCCGGGGCTGGCGGCGGAGCTGCGCGGGCGCGGGGTGCGGCTGGTGTCGATCGTGGATCCGGCGGTGAGGGCGGAGCCGGGCGACCCGGTGTACGACGCGGGGCGGGCGGCCGGGGCGTTCGTGCGCGACGACCGGGGCGCGGAGGTGCGCGGCGAAGTGTGGCCGGGCGAGTGCGCCTATCCGGACTTCACCGATCCGGCGGCCAGGGCGTGGTGGGGCGGGCTGTACGAGGAGCGGCTGCGGCAGGGCTTCTCGGGGGTGTGGCACGACATGAACGAGCCGGTGTCGTTCGCCCCGTTCGGGGACCGTACGCTGCCGCGCTCGGCCCGGCACTCCCTGGAGGGCCGGGGCGGCGACCACCGCGAGGCGCACAACGTGTACGGCCTGACGATGGCCAGGGCGGGCTACGAGGGGCTGCGGGCGCTGCGGCCCGAGGAGCGGCCGTTCCTGTTCTCGCGGTCCGGCTGGGCGGGGATGCAGCGGTACGGCGGCACCTGGTCGGGTGATGTGGCGACGGGCTGGCCGGGGCTGCGGGCCTCGCTCGCCCTGGTGCTCGGGCTGGGGCTGTGCGGGGTGCCGTACTCGGGTCCCGACGTGGGCGGTTTCGACGGCAGTCCGTCGCCCGAGCTGTTCCTGCGCTGGTACCAGCTGGGGGCGTGGCTGCCGTTCTTCCGCACCCACTCCGCGATCGACGCGGGGCGGCGCGAACCGTGGGAGTTCGGCCCCGAGGTGCTGGCCCACGCGCGCGTGGCGCTCGCCGAACGGGAGCGGCTGCTGCCGTACTTCGTGACGCTGGCGCGGCTGGCCCGGACGACGGGCGCGCCGTACGTGCGGCCGGTGTGGTGGGGCACGCCGGAGGACCGGGCGCTGCGGGACTGCGAGGACGCCTTCCTGCTGGGTGACGCGCTCCTGGTGGCGCCGGTGCTGAGCGGCGGCGCGGACCGGCGGGCGGTGCGGCTGCCGCGCGGCCGCTGGTACGACACGGCGACCGGTGCCGCGTACGAGGGTCCTGGTCAGGTGCTGCTCGACGCGCCGCTGTCCCGGGTGCCGGTGCTCGCCCGGGCGGGCGCGGTGCTGCCGGTGCGCGACGAGGACGGCGCGGGGCTCGCCCTGGAGGTGTGGGCGCCGCAGGCCGGGCGGACCGGCGGCGGGCTCGTGGTGCGGGACGCCGGGGACGGCTGGGAGCCCGCCGAGATCGAGCGCTATCAGTCGCGGCTGGTGGACGGCCGGGTGGTGGTCGAGCGGGTGACGGACGCGGGGCCGGTGCCCGCGGACCTGCCGGTACGGGTGCGGGGCCTGGCGCCGTAGCGGGCGCGGGCCCGGGCGGTCCGGGCCGCGGGGGCCTGGCCCGGTGTGGGGTCAGCGGTCGTAGGCGCCGCTGAAGAAGCGCCGTACCGCCTCGGTGTGCAGCGGGAAGGCCAGCTCCTCGGGGCCGTGCAGCAGATGGTGGCCGGTGGTCTCGTCGGTCGGGGCCGGGGGCGGCAGGGTGTCCGCCGGGCGGGGCGGGAGCAGGCCGAGGACGAGGAGGTGTCCGGCGGGCGAGCTGAGGGCGTCGGCGAGGCGGACCTCGTCGGCGGTGGCCGGGATGCCGGTCTCCTCGTACAGCTCGCGGGCCACGGCGTGCTGCCAGTCCTCGCCGAAGTCGATGAATCCACCGGGCAGCGCGACCTGTCCGGCGGCCGGGGGGATGGTGCGGGTGATGACGACGAGGGCGGTGGACCCGGTGCCGGTGGTGACGGGCAGCAGGGCGATGGCGACCGGCAGCGGGTTGCGGTAGGCGGTGGTGCCGCAGCTCGGGCAGGTGCGGGGCCAGCCGGCGTCGGCCCGGTGGCGGGCGCCGCAGGACGAGCAGTGGGTGTGCGGGGCCGGGGCGGCGGGAGAGTCGGTCACCGGCCGACCGTACGCGATCGGCCTTTCGCGGCGCGGCCGTTCCGGGTAGACCGGGCCCATGACCGCATTCACGCACCGCACCGCGACGCACACGACGGCGACGCACCGCACCGGGCCGGGCCGCACCGGGCGCGGGCTCGCCGCCGCCCGCCGGGTCCTGGGCGCGCTGGCCGCCGCCGGGCTGCTCGCCGTCACCGCCGCCGTCCCGTCGGCCGAAGCGGCGCCGGGCCCGCGTCCCGCGCCGGAGCCGAAGGCGCCGCCGGAGTTCGTGGCCCTGGACCGGATCGATCCGACGATCCGTCAGGAGATGCGCTACGCGGGCGCGCACAATTTCGTGGGCGAGCGGATCGACGGGTACCGCCAGCCGCTGTGCGTCCTGACCCGGCCGGCCGCCGAGGCACTGCACCGGGCGCAGCGGCGGCTGCTCGCCCGGGGCTACACGCTGAAGGTGTACGACTGCTACCGGCCGCAGCGGGCCGTCGACCACTTCGTGCGCTGGGCGAAGGACCTGGACGACGAGCGGATGAAGCGGGAGTTCTATCCGCTGGTCGCCAAGTCCCGGCTGTTCCTGGACGGTTACATCGCGGAGAAGTCCGGGCACAGCCGGGGTTCCACGGTGGACGTGACCGTGGTGCGGCTGCCCGCGCGGCCCACCCGGCCGTGGGTGCCGGGCGAGCCGCAGGTGGAGTGTTTCCGGCCGCAGGCCGAGCGGTTCCCGGAGAGCTCGCTCGACATGGGCACCGGCTTCGACTGCTTCGACACGCTGTCGCACACCGACGATCCACGGATCGACGGGGCCCGGCGGGCCAACCGTGATCTGCTGCGCGGGGCGCTCGCCGAGCAGGGGTTCGTCAATCTGCCCGAGGAGTGGTGGCACTTCACGTTCAGGCCGGAGCCGTTCCCCACCACGTTCTTCGATTTCCCGGTGTCCCGCCGGTCGGTGGCCGGACACTGATGTCTTCCCCCATCGGGCCGCCCGTGCCAGACTCCTGACGGATCGTCAGATAATGGGGAGGCCCGGTTTCATGGCACGCACACGCAGGCCGGTGGTGACCGGCTGGTTCACCGATCCCGCCGAGGGGACGGACGGCGCCGTCCCCGAGGCGGACTTCCGGCTGCTCGGCACCCGCTGCACGGCCTGCGCGTCGGTGTTCTTCCCGCGCGAGGACGACAGCTGCCGCAATCCGCGCTGTCCGGGCGGCGGCGAGCTCGCCGAGACCCCGCTGTCCCGGCGCGGCCGGATCTGGTCGTACACCGACGGGCGTTACCGGCCGCCCGCCCCGTACGTCTCCGACCCGGACACGCCCTGGGTGCCGTACGTCCTGGTCGCGGTGGAGCTGGCGACGGAGGCGATGGTGGTGCTCGGGCAGGCGGCGCCGGGCGTGGGCACGGCGGACCTGGCGATCGGCGCCGAGGTGGAGCTGGTGCCCGGGGTGCTGAACGAGGACGACGAGCACATCTGGACCACCTGGCACTGGCGGCCGGTGGCCGCGGCGGACCGCGCAACGGGCCGGGAAGGGGAGCGGGCATGACGGAGACGACGGGCGCGCACGACATCGCCGTCCTCGGGGCGGGCATGCACCCGTGGGGCAAGTGGGGCCGGAGTTTCGTCTCGTACGGCACGGCGGCGGCCCGGGCCGCGCTCGCCGACGCCGGGCTCGACTGGTCCGACGTCGGCTCGATCGTCGGCGCCGACACCGTGCGCGGCGGCTACCCCGGCTATGTCTCCGGGGCCACCTTCGCGCAGGCGCTCGGCTGGCAGGGCGCCCGGGTGACCAGCGTCTACGCGGCCTGCGCCTCGGGCGCCCAGGCCGTGAACACCGCCCGGGCGCAGATCCTGGCCGGGCTCGCCGACGTGGTCCTGGTGGTGGGCGCGGACGCGGCCCCGAAGGGCTTCTTCGCCCCGGCCGGGGGCGACCGCCCGGACGATCCGGACTGGCTGCGGTTCCGGGTGCTCGGCGCGACCAACCCGGCGTACTTCGCGCTGTACGCCCGGCGCCGGATGGCGCTGTACGGGGACACCGCCGAGGACTTCGCCCAGGTGAAGGTGAAGAACGCGGCGGCGGGCGCGCTCAACCCGCGGGCCCGCTACCGCACGCCGGTGACCGCCGCCGAGGTGGCGGCCTCGGCCGTGGTGGCCGATCCGCTGCGGCTGCTCGACATCTGCGCGACCTCCGACGGCGGGGCGGCGCTCGTCCTGTCCAGCCTGGACTTCGCCCGGCGGCACGGGCACCGGGACCCGGTGCGGATCCGGGCGGTGTCCACGGTCACCCCGACCTATCCGAAGGCGGTGCTCGACCTGCCGGACATCGCGACCGACTCGGCGGTCGCCGTCGCCCCCTCGCCGCACTCCTTCCGCGCCTCGATCGCGAGGGCCGCGTACGAGGAGGCCGGGCTCGGCCCGGACGAGCTGTCGCTCGCCGAGGTCTACGACCTCTCCACCGCCCTGGAACTGGAGTGGTACGAGGACATCGGGCTCTGCCCGCCCGGCGAGGGCGCCAAGCTGCTGCGGGAGGGCGCCACGGCGCTCGGCGGCCGGATCCCGGTGAACCCGAGCGGCGGGCTCGCCTCGTTCGGCGAGGCGGTGCCCGCGCAGGCCATCGCCCAGGTCTGCGAGCTGACCTGGCAGCTGCGGGGCACGGCGGGCGACCGGCAGGTGCCGGGGGCGCGGGCCGGGATCACCGCCAACCAGGGCCTGTTCGGGCACGGTTCGGCCGTCGTCGCGGTCCGCTGACCGCGCCCGGCGTCGGCATCCCGCGGGCGCCCTGCCGCCAAGGCCCGGCGCGCGGACCTCAGTTGGTCAGCGCGGCGGGCCCGGCGGCCAGCTCCATGGCGTGCTCGACGACGGCGACGAGGACGTTCTTCACCGACTCGCGGTCCCGCGCGTCGCACATGAGCAGCTCCACCTCGGGGTCGAGGTCGAGCGCGCCGCGCACCGACTCCGGCGGGTAACTCCGCGCACCCTCGAAGCAGTTGACGGCCACCGTGAACGGGATGCCGCGCCGCTCGAAGTAGTCGATGGCGGCGAAGCTGTCCTCAAGACGGCGGGTGTCGGCGAGCACCACCGCGCCGAGCGCGCCCTGCGCCAGCTCGTCCCACAGGAACCAGAAGCGGTCCTGCCCGGGCGTACCGAAGAGGTAGAGCACCAGGTCCTCGCGGAGCGTGATCCGGCCGAAGTCCATGGCGACGGTGGTGGTCGACTTGGTCTCCACGCCGTGCAGGTCGTCCACCGGCCGGCCGGCCTCGCTGAGCACCTCCTCGGTGCGCAGCGGCCGGATCTCGCTGACGGCGCCGACCAGGGTCGTCTTGCCGACGCCGAAGCCGCCCGCGACCAGGATCTTCAGGGTCACCGGTTCGACCGGGGGCTGCCTGCGGCTCGCGCCGCCGGAGCTAGAGCGCCCGAAGGCCATTGATCACCTCGCGGAGGATGCTCACGTCCGGCAGCTCGGCCGGCGGAACGGGGCGGGTCACATGGACGAGCTCGTCGTCGACGAGATCGCCGACGAGGACCCGGACCACCCCGACGGGGAGGTCGAGTCCCGCGGCGAGTTCGGCGATCGACTGCGGCTGGTCGGCGCAGCGTTCGACGATCTCGACGTGCTCGGGGGACAGCGTCTGGTCCCGGCCGGGATCGTCGGCGGCCGGTTCGGGCACCACCAGCGCGATCAGGTCGAGCCGGTGGCGGGTGGCGGCACTGGTCCGGCCGCGGGTCATCGCGTACGGGCGGACCACCGGGCCCGCGTCGTCGTCGAACCAGCGGGCGGCCGGTTCCTCGCGGGACTGGTCCGTGCGGGACTGGTCCGTGTCGGTCATGGCGTCCCCCTCTTCCCTCATCCTCCGGCCGGCAGCCCGGTCCTGGGCGCCGTGGCGAGATGCGCGCCGACCCGCTTGACCATCAGGGTCATCTCGTACGCGACCTGGCCGACGTCCGAGTCGGCGTCGGCGAGCACGGCCAGGCAGCTGCCGTCACCGGCGGCGGTGACGAACAGGAAGGCGTCCTCCAGCTCGACCACGGTCTGCCGGACCCTGCCCGCCTCGAAGTGGCGGCCGACGCCCTTGGCGAGGCTGTGGAAGCCGGAGGCGACGGCGGCGAGGTGCTCACCGTCCTCACGGGTGAGGTCCTGCGAGGCGCCGGTGGGCAGGCCGTCGCTGGAGAGCACCAGGGCCTTGCGGATGGAGCCGACCCGCTGGACGAGTTCGTCGAGGAGCCAGTTCAGCTCCCCGTTGCCCTGGGCGGAGCTGTGGGCTGCGGCGTTCGGTGCGGTCATCGACCGTCCCCCTCGGGTGTCGTTCCTGGTGCTTGCGTCTCGGCGTTCTGCTCGCGGCCGCGCTGCCAGCCCCGCTGCATCGAGGCCATCCGGCTGCGCACCTCCTCGGCGTCGCGCTCGAAGGAGTCGGGTTCGGCGGCGGCCGGGGCCGTAGCTGTCCGGCCGGTGCGGTCCGGGCGGCCGGTGGCGGGCCGGTCGTCGGCGCGGCCGTCGGTCGCCCGCAGCTGGGGCGCGAGGCTGGCCTGCCGGACCCGGCGGGGCAGCCCGCCGAACGGGGTCTCGTCGTCCTGCGGCGCGTCGGCGCGCGGGACCGGGACGAGGGTGGGCGTGGTGCGCACCCGGGCCAGCTCCATGGTGTCGTCGGGACGGCCGCCGGGGCCGGGGCCCGCGTCGCGCGCGGGGCCTGGGGCGGTCGGTTCGTGGTCCGACGCGTCGGTGCCGGGGTGGGCGCGGCCGTCCTCGTCGAGGCGGCGGCCGTGGTCGACGACGAGCGTCGGCGGGCGGCGGCGGGGCAGCGGCACCGCGCGGACCGGCCGGTCGTCGTCCGGGTCGTGGCGGTCGGTGGAGCGGGCCCCGGCGTGGTCCTGGGCCTGCTGGTGCTGGTCGCCGCGGCGGCGGTGCTCACGGGCCCGGAACAGGCCGCCGCGCTCGCTGTCGGTGTCGAGCAGGTCGCCCGCGCCACCGAGCAGGCCGCGGCCGTCGTCGGCGAGCGGGGCCTCCAGCTCGACCGGTCCGTCGACGAGCGGCGGTACGGGCGCGAGCGCCGGGTCGGGCACCTTGGTGAGCGCGGGGCGGCGGATCGGCAGGCCCTCGGGCCCGGTGACGGTCCGGCCCGCCGGGTCGACCCGGTCCAGGTGCGGGCGCTCCGGCTGCGGCCGGTCGGTGCTCTTGCGGTCGAGCCGGAAGCCCGCGCCCTGGGTCTCGGGGGCGTCGGTGAGCAGTGCGGCCGGGAGGAAGACGACGGCGGTGGTGCCGCCGTACGGGGAGGGCTGGAGCGAGACGCGGACGTTCTGGCGCTGGGCGAGGCGGCTGACCACGAACAGGCCGAGGCGGTCGGTGTCGGAGAGTTCGAACTCGGGGGTCTCGGCGAGCCGGAGGTTGGCGTCGAGCAGGGCGTCGGGGTTCATGCCGAGGCCGCGGTCGTGGATCTCCAGCGTGAAGCCGTTGGCGACGCGTTCGCCGAGCACCTGCACGGCGGTGTGCGGCGGGGAGAACACGGTGGCGTTCTCCAGGAGTTCGGCGATGAGGTGGGTGAGGTCGGCGACGGCGGGGCCGCCGACGCCGAGCCGGGGCAGCCGCCGGACCTCGATCCGCTCGTAGTCCTCGACCTCGGCGACGGCCGCCCGGACCACGTCCATCAGCTGGACGGGCTTGCGCCACTGCCGGGAGGGCGCGGCGCCGGAGAGGATCACCAGGCCCTCGGCGTGCCGGCGCATGCGGGTGGTGAGGTGGTCGAGCCGGAACAGGTCGGCGAGCTCCTCGGTGTCCTCGGTGCGGCGTTCCATGGTGTCGAGGAGGGTGAGCTGGCGGTGCAGCAGCACCTGGTTGCGGCGGGCGAGGTTGACGAAGACCTCGGAGACGCCGCGGCGCAGCTCGGACTGCTTGACGGCGGCCTCGACGGCGGCGCGCTGGAGGGTGTTGAGGGCCTGGCCGACCTGGCCGACCTCGTCGTCCTCGTACCGCAGGTGGGGCACCTCGGTCTCGACGTCGACGTGTTCGCCCGCGGCGAGGCGGCGCATCACGCTGGGCAGCCGGACGCCGGAGACCTCCTGGGCCTCCTTGCGCAGGCGGCGCAGGTCGCGGATGAGTTCGCGGCCGACCCGGACCGAGACGACGACGGAGACGAGCAGGGCGACGAAGCCGAGGATGCCGGCGACGCCCGCCTTGAGCAGCACGCTGTAGGCGGCGGGCTGGACGCGGTCCTGGTAGCGGTCGCCGGCCGCGGTGTTCTCCTGGGCGAGGGTGTCGAGGACCGGGGTGGCCTGCTCGGCCCAGCGGGCGGCGGTGGCGGCGCGCGGGCGGTTGGTGGCGCCCTCGGTGATGACGGCTTCCTCGGCCTTGCGCAGCGGCAGGGTCTCGGTGCCGCCCCAGTACTTCTCGAAGCGGTCGCGTTCGGTGCCGGGCAGGATCTCCAGGTTGGCCTCGTAGAGGAGCTTGCGTCCGGCGACCAGGTCGGTGACGGCGCGGACCTCCTCGGCGGTGACGCGTTCGGCGGCGAGCGCGGAGACCACGAGGGCGTCCTCGCGGGAGAGGAGTTCACGGGCCCGGGTGATGCCGACGAGGGCGCGGCCCTGCTTGTCCATCTCGACGTTCTCCAGGGCGTGGAGCGTCATGAGGAAGCTGTAGCAGGGGTCGACGAGGCGGTTGTAGAACTCCAGGGCCTGCATCCGGCCGATGTCGCGGTTCTCCACGGAGCGGCGCAGCGCGGAGAGTTCGTCGAGGGCGGTGAGCAGTGAGCCGAGCCGCTGGGCGGTGACCGGGTTCATCTCGCCGCGCACGCCGGTGTCGGCGGCGTTGCGGCGGATGACGGTGATCTGCCGGTCGGTGGCCTCGCGTTGCTCGCGCAGGTCGGTGAGCGCGTCGGCGGCGCGCGGGTCGGCGAGGTAGACGAGGGACTGGCGGCGCTCCTGCTGGATGACGCGCGCGGTGTCCTCGACGGGGTAGCCGACCTTGTCGACGATGTAGCGGACGTCGAGGAGCTGGCGCGCCTCGCGTCCGGTGAGGACGGTGGCGAAGCCCCAGAGGGCGGTGAGGGAGACGAGCGGCACGAGCAACAGGGCCACGATCTTCCTGCGGATGGACTTCCCGCGAAAGCGCATGGCCTCCCCCAGCTCGGCCTCCGCGGCCACGGAGGTCCTTCACGTCGGTGCGCCCCGGTGTCAACACGCGGCGTCAACCTTCAGCTTCAACAAACGGCGGCGCGAGCCTACTACTGCATCACGGCCATCCCTAAGACGCACTCGGGCGATTTTCAGCCGGTCGAGTGAGTGTTGATCATGAGATGTCCCGGTATTCGGGGAGTTGGGTTCCGCCAGTGTGGTGCAGGACACCTGACGGAACGGGGGTTATCACCGGAACGGGGATGGCTGGAACTGGACGTTCCGGAATCGGTCCTACCGGGACCCGGCGAAACCTTTGTCCTCCCGCGTGCGTCATTCTGTACCGGGGCGGGTTGTGTCCGTGTAAAGCGACGCAAGACGGGCAGCCACCCTGGAGACGTCTGTGGTGGGGAGTGAGGGCGCGATGGGACGCGAGGCGCGGCCGGTGCGGCAGTTGTGGGTGGACGACGACCGGGGCCGTCGGCGGATGCCCGATCCGGTGCGGAGGGCGGCGGTACGGGCGTTGCTCATCACCTCGGTGACGCTGATCCAGGGCATGGTCGCGTTCCTGTGTTCCGTCACCGGCTCCTGGCTCGCCTTCCCGCTCACGGTCACCGCCGTCGCCAGCACCGTGGTCGCCACCTGGAGCGTGCTCGACGTGTGGATCACCCGTCAGGTGTGGCGCCAGCGCCACGGTGTGGTGTCGCAGCCGAGCAGCGTGGCGCGCGGTTCGCGGCACGAGCGGCACGGCAAGGACGGCGCGGCGCTGTCCGAGGCGGCCTGAGCCGGAGCGCGACGGCGCGGCGGTACGTACGCACTCGACCGGCCCGGTCCCCCGTACGAGGGGGCCGGGCCGGTCGCCGTCTCATGCCTCCGCGGCCTCCCCGGCCTCAGCCGTGGCTGCCATGGGCACCGTGGGCGCCGTGGGCGCCGTGGGGGCGTCGGCCGCGGCGGCGGTGTGCTGCGCGGGCAGCGCGCTCCGGCGGAACATCCGGGTCGCGGTGATCTCGCCGTGCACGGTCTCGCCCTCGGCGCTCGGCTGCGGCAGACCGGGCCGCAGGTGCTCCTCGACGCTGATGTACTTCAGGCCGGCGCGCAGGTCCGCGTCGTTGCGCAGCCGGATGACCAGGGGGAACTCGGCGAGCGCCGTGGTGTCGAACAGGCCCGTGGTGTAGAGCAGCTGGACACCGAGCGCGTCCGACACGGCCCGCTGGAGTTCGAGCAGGTACGTGGCGTTGGCGCGGCCGATCGGGTTGTCGAGGAACAGGGTGCCCGCGTGCCGGTGCTTGTCGCGGCCCCGGTCGTGGGAGCGCAGCGCGGCCATCGTGCAGTACAGGGCGATGGCGGCGGTGAGCAGCTGGCCGCCGGAGAACACGTCGCCCATCTGACCGACCGGCACCCGCTCGGCGCGCAGCACCGCGTCCGGCTTGAGGATCTCGACCGCGATGCCGCGCGGTTCGAGGGCGGCCTGGACGCCGCGGAGCAGCAGTGACATGCCGTCCCTGCGCAGGTCGGAGTTCTTCTTCACGGCGGCGCGGGTGGCCTCGTCGACGACCTCGCCGAGCCGCTCGGTCAGCGTCGCCTGGTCGGGCTCCTCGAAGCGGATCCGCAGGAACTCCTGCCCCGACCACTCCCCCAGGCCCTCGGGCAGCCGGGACAGCCGCTGCGCCGAACGCAGCGTGGTCAGCGCGGACTCCACCAGACCGCGCAGCCGGGCCACGATCGAGTCGCGGTTGCGCTCCAGCTGCGCCAGTTCGTCGGTGAGCACCCGCAGCCGGGGCGCGAACGCCTCGGCCCACTTGGCGGCGTGCTCCGGCAGCGCGGCGGCGGGCAGTTCGCGGATCTGCTGCCGGGCCGGGGTGCGGACCTGCTCGAAGCGGGTCGCGTTGGCGTGCCGGACCAGGATGTCCCCGGCCTCGCGGACGGCGGCGTCGGCGCCCGACAGGTCGGCGGCGCAGCCGCGCAGCGAGCGGCGGGCCTCAGCGGCGGAGGTGCGGGCCTCGGCGAGCGGGCCCGCGTACGGCTCGGGCGCGTCGGGCTCCTCCTCCGGGTGGTCGCGGAGCAGGTCGCGCAGCAGGGCGGCGGTCTCGTCGAAGCCGCCCGCCGCGTCCTCGGCGGCCCGGTGGGCCCCCAGCAGCCCGGTGTGGGCGGCGCGGGCGGCCTCCAGGGCGGCGGTGCGGGCGGCGAGTTCACCGGTGGCGGTACGCAGCAGGGTCTGGGCCTGGTCGGCGTCGGCCGGGACCAGGTCGTCGGCCAGCTCGGTGTGCTCGGCGCCGTCCTCGGGGGCGAGCCGCTCGGCCTCGCCGCGCAGCCGGCCCAGCTTCTCGCTGGCCTCGGACGCCCGGGTCTCCAGCTTCTGCACCAGGGCCTCGGCGCGGGCCGCGGCGGCCTGCCGGGACGGGCCGTCGGCGCCGTCGGTGGACTCCAGGAGCAGTTCGGCGCGGGCCCGGACCTTGTTGGTGAGCCGGTCGAGCTCGGCGAGCGCGGCGGACTCGTCGCTCTCGGCGCGGGCCTGCTCGGCGCGCAGATCGGCGCCGACGCCGACCTTCTCGTACACCTGGGAGGCGGCCCGGTACGCCTCGCGCAGGGCGGGCAGCGGGACGCGCGGCGCGTCGGGGTCGGCGGCGGGCAACTGCTCGGGGGCACCGGCGATCTCGGCGCGCTCGGCGCGCAGCGCGCGGGCCGTGCGGTGGGCGTCGTCGGCGGTGCGCTGGGCGGCCCGGCGGTCCTCGTCGGCGGCGCGGGCATGCTCCAGGCAGGTCTGTGCGCGGGCCTCGGACTCGGCGGCCTCGTCGGCGAGTTCGCGGAGCTTGGCCTGCCAGGCGGCGCGCTCGCGCAGCCGGTGGGCGAGTCCGGCGAGCGCGTCGGCGACCCGGCGGGCGCGCTGGGCGGCCTCCTGGCGCTCGTCGCGGACCCGGGTGGCGTCGGCGGCGGCCTCCTCGGCCTCGGCCCGTACCGTACGGGCCTCGGCGAGCGCGGCGGCCGCGGTCTCGGCGGTGGTGCGGGCGGTGGCGGCGACGGCGGCCAGCTCGGTGAGCATGCCGAACGGGCAGTCGGCGCGCCACGCGCCGATCCGGGCGGCGAGCGAGCGGTCGCCGGTGAGCCGGGCGGCGAGGGTGCGGATGTCCTCGTCGCGGGCGGCGGCGCGGGCGCGCAGCGCCTGGCGCTCCTCGTCGGCGGCGCCCTCGTCGTGCATGGCCGGGTTCGGCGGCACCAGGAAGACGTCGCCGTCCTGGCCGGACTCCGGCGCGGGCACCGGGGCGAGCAGGGCGGCGGCGGTGCCGACGGCGACGGTGGAGCGGGGCAGCAGGGCGGCCCCGGCCAGGACCTCGCGGGCCCGCCCGTACGAGACGGGGTCGGTGATGACGACGCCGTCGACGAGTTCGGGGCGGGCGGCGAGGACGGCGGCGTGGTCGGCGGGGTCGACGGCCTGGGCGAGGTAGCGCCAGCCGGGCAGGGCCGGGATGCCGTGCTCGCCGAGGTGTTCGACGGTGGCGAGGACGTCGGGGCCCGGCGGCAGCAGGCCGCCGTCGCCGAGCGCGCCGAGGATCCGGCTGTCGTCGGCGGCGGCGGTGCGCAGGTCGAAGAGCTGCCGTTCGGCGGCGGCGATGGACTGGTCGAGCAGGCCGCGCAGTTCGTCGGCGGAGCGGTCGAAGTCGGTGACGGAGAGCGGGCCTTCGGTGGCGGCCGCGGCGTCCGGTGCGGTGGCTTCGGCGGGTTCCGGGGTGCCGGAGCGCTGGCCGGGCAGCGGGGAGCCCTGGGCCGGGTCGGCGCCGGGCAGGCCGAGGAGTTCGGCCAGCCGCGGGTCGGCGGCGAGTGCCTCGGCGGCGCGCCGCTCGGCGTCGTAGGCGTGCTCGGCGGCCTCGGCGGCGTCGGCGGCGCGGGCGGCGGCGAGTTCGGCGCGGGACTCGGCGGCGGCGGCCTCGCGGGCCCGCTCGGTGGTGGCGCGGCCGGCGTCGCGGGCCGCGTCCCAGGCGGCGACGGTGGTCTTCTCGGCGTCGCTGGCGGCGAGCGCGGCGCGGGCCGGGTCGGCGTCGGGCGCGGTGTCGTCGAGCCAGCCGGCCCGGACCGCCTCGGCGGTCTCCTGCTCGACCTCGGCGAGCCGCTGGCGCAGGTGGCCGGACTCGCTGCGGGCCCGCTGGGCCTCGGTGGCGGCGGCGGTGGCGTCGCGGTGGGCGGCCTCACCGGCTTCCTGGAGGACGGCGGAGCGCTCCTCCTCCTCGGCGGCCCGGCGCTCGCCCTCCTCGGCGGCGGCGGCGAGCGCGCGGACCAGGTCGGCGGCGGCGGTGGCGCGGGCGGCGAGCGCCGGGGCGGCGTCCCGCTCGGCCTCCCGGATGGCGGCGGCGACCCGGGTGGAGCGGTCGCTCGCGGCGCGGTGGCGGAGCACCGACTCGGCGGCCTGCCAGGCGGAGTGCAGGGTGCGGGCGTCGGTGAGTTCGCGGCGCTGGGCGGCGGCGCCCTTCTCGGCGGCGGCGAGCGCGAGGGAGGCGTGCCGGTAGGCGAGTTCGGCGGCGATCAGGGCGCTGGTGGCGCGGCCGGCATCGGCTTCGGCGACGGCGTGCGCGGCGGCGGTGACCTGCTCGGCCAGTTCGCCGGTGCGGCCCCGTTCCACGGTGGCGCGGGCGGCGAGCCGCCGGGCCAGGGTGCGGGTGCGGCGCTCGGCTCCGGCGTGCACGTCGCGGGCCCGGGCGCGGGTCCCGGCGGCCTCGACGATCCGGCCGAGGAGGTCGACCGAGCCCGCGGTGAAGTCGCGTTCGGCGGTGAGTTCGGCGCGTCGGCCGAGCTTGTTGCCGAAGCCGCTGACCAGGTCGGCGAGACCGTCGGTGTCCCGGGTGTCGGTGACGGCGCGCAGCAGCAGGTCGGTGAAGTCGGAGTCCTTCTTGACCGCGAAGAGACCGGCGGCCTCGCCCTCGTCGGCGTTCATCTCGCGCTGGTAGCGGAAGAGTTCGGGGTCGAGTCCGAGGTCGCCGAGGTGCTCGTTCCAGCGGTCGTGGATCTCCTCCCAGAGCACTTCCAGATGCGGGTACGCCTTGCCCGCCTCGGTCAGCGCGTCGCGGAAGCCCTTCATGGTGCGGCGGCGGCCGGTGGCGCCGGACGCGCCCTCGGCGGCCGGTCGGACCGTGGTGGCCTCGGCGACCGGCAGGTTGTCGAGGCTGAGGCCGGGTCCGGGGCGGAAGGAGTACCAGGCTTCGGCGAACTTGCGGGGGTCGTTGGAGACCTGGCGGCCGCGCCACTCGCTGACCTTGCCGACGACGACGAGTTCGCCGGTGAGGGTGTGCTGCCATTCCAGGGCGACATGGCCGCAGTCGTCGGCGAGCAGGAACTTGCGGAGCACGCCGGAGCTGGCGCCGCCGAGGGTGTTGCGGTGGCCGGGGAGCATCACCGAGAAGATCAGCTTGAGCAGGACGGACTTGCCGCCGCCGTTCTCCAGGAAGAGCACGCCCGCGGGTGCGGGGCGGCGCGGCGGGCCGACCGGCTCGTCCTCGAAGAACTCCGCCTGGGTGGGGGCCGGGCGGGGCACCGGCGCGCCGACCCCGCGCAGGTCCAGGACGGTGTCGGCGTAGCGGGCACCGGCCGGTCCGATGGAGTAGAGGCGGACCCGGGACAGCTCGTACATGCGGCGGACTCTCGTGCTTCTCGTGCTGGTCGGACTGCTCGGACTGGCCTGCCTTGGGGGGGGGCGGCGTGGTGCGGGTCGGGCGTGGGCGGCGGGCGGGTCAGGCATGGGCGGCGGGCGGGTCAGGCATGGGCGGCGGGCGGGTCAGGCATGGAAGGGCAGGCCCGCGTCGGCGGCGATCTCCAGGTCGTCGCCCTCGGGCGGCGGCAGGAGGGTCGCGGAGCCGTCGCTGACGGGGACGACGCCGAGCTCCAGGAGCTCGGCGAGGGCGGCGCTGCCGGCCATGTCGCGGACCTGGAGCTGGTAGCGGGCGGTGGTGCGGTAGGAGCCGCCGGACTCGTCGCCGGTGCGCTGGAGGAAGCCGGACTCGGTGAGGAAGGCGACGGCCTTGCCGACGATGCCGGTGGTGGATCCGGCGAGGCGGCGGGCGTCCTTGGTGGCGCCGGTGGCGCTGCGGCGGGCGTAGACCCGCCAGGCGGCCTCCAGTCCCGGCGCGTCGGTGGCCGGGTCGGTGTTGTCGCCCTGCTGCTCGGCGCGCTCCTCCAGGCGGCGGCATGCCTGGCGGACGAAGCCGTCGACGCCGTTGACCGTGAAGCGGCCGATGTAGCCGTCGTCGGCGAGGTCCTCGGGGCGCGGGAAGGCCATGGCGGCGACGGCGAGGTGGGCGAGGCCGTGCAGGAAGCGGTCGGCGGAGTCGGGGGCGGCGCGCCGGGCGTAGTCGCCCATGCGGACGGCGAAGACGGAGTCCTCACCCGCGGTGACGGCCATGCCCGCGCGCGGGGAGACCTCCAGGACGACGAGGCCGAGGCCGGTGGCGACGGCGTCGGCGAGCCGGGCGAAGGCGGGGTCCTCGCGGTAGCGGCGGAGCAGGTCGGCGTACTCGGCGTCGCGGGCGGGCAGCAGCTTGGGCTGGAGTCCGAAGGAGACGAGCCGGGCGGCGTCGGCCGCGTCGGCGGGCGTCACCGCGGCGGGCGCGACCGGGGCGTGCGGGGCCTCCGGCTCGCTCCACGCGTCGGTGTGCTCGACGTGGTGTTCGCTCACGGCTGGGGCTCCTCGGGTGCGGACGGCGGGGCGGGCGGGCGCGGGGCCAGCGGCAGGCGTACGGGGGTGACGGCGACGGCCCGGATCGCGGGCGCCTTCTCGGGGGCCCGCTTGCGGGCCCTGGGCAGTGCCATCGGCCGGACGGACACGGGCTGCCGCTCGGCTGGCGGCGGCGCGATGGTGACGTGGGCGACGCGGGGCCCTGGCGCCCGGTCCTGGCGCGGGGCGGGGCCGGGGGCCTCGGCTGCGGGCGCCGGGGCCGGGTCCTGGGCGGGGACGGTGGGGGCGTCGGCCGGGAGCGGGCTCGGCGGGGTGCCGGTCAGCTGCTCGGGGGCGGTCATGACGCCTCCGTACGGTCGGCGGCCATGCCCACGGCGTCGAGCAGGGCGGTGCCGACGATGAGGTCGGCGCCGCCGAAGTCGGGGTCGTCGAGCGGGGTGCCGTCGTCGACGGCGAAGAGCAGCCGCTCCTCGCCCTGCCGGTAGGCCGTGCCGACCGGCGGGCTGGCCGCGTGCACGGCGAGCAGGGCGACCAGGTAGGCGAGGTCGGTGCCACCGGCGGGGCCGCCGCGGCGGCGGGCCTCGGCGAGCAGCCCGGACAGGCGGCGCGGGGCGTCGTGCTCCAGGTCGAGCAGGTCGAGGGCGGTGGCCAGCTGCTCCTCGGTGAAGCGGCTGTCGTCGGGGGTGGCGATCAGGTCGGGCTCGGGCATCTCGGCGCCCAGGTGCTGGCGCTCGACGGGCGGGGTGAGCAGCAGGTCGACGAGGTCGCCGACGCGGACCGAGGCGGGGGTGCGCAGTCCGGTGCCGTGGGCGAAGAAGGCGTCGGTGACCCGGGCGGCCCGCTCGACCGGGAGCGGCAGGATCGGGGCGACGAGCTGCCCGTACAGGTCGAGTCCGGTGTACGCGGTGGGCGCGGCGAACGCCTGGCGGTCCTGCTCGGCGCGGAACAGCGGTCCGGCCTCCAGGAGGCGGGACTGGAGCTGGGTGTGGCGGCGGATGCAGTCCTTGACGATGTCGACGAGCTCGGCGGCGCGGCGCTTGTGCTCGGCGGTCTTGGCGTCGGATCCCGCCTCGGCCTCGTCGCGCGCCTTGCGGATGTTGGTGAGGATCGCGTTCTCGTGCCGGTAGCGGTCGGCGACGTGGTCCAGGGCCTCGGCGATCATGTCGGGGACCGTCTGGAGCCAGTCGACCGCGCGGACGTTGCGCCGGGTGGCCTCCAGGGTCTTGCGGAGGGTCTCGGCGAACTGCACGGTCCGGTAGCGGGCCTGTTCGGCGGCGAGCTGGGCGTCGGCGAGGCGGCCCCGGTTGATCAGGACCTCCAGCTTCACCTCGGCGGCGATCTGGGCGCTGGTGACGTCGGTGTCGAGGGCGCCGACCAGCACGTTGACGGCCTCGTCGGTGGTGCGCAGGTAGATGCCGCCGCCGTAGCCGGGGACCTCTTCGATGAGCTTGAAGTCGTAGTCGCGGCGGGTGTAGACGCCGTCGGCGCCGAAGGTGCCGTAGACCGCGCGGAAGCCGCGGTCCACGCTGCCGACGTTGATCAGGTTCTCCAGGACCCAGCGGGCCACCCGCTCGTGCTCGGCGGCCGGGCGGTCCGGGGCCTGGGCGGCGACGCGGGGCAGCAGCCGGGCGACGATCTGCTCGTGGTCGGCGCCGGTGTCGAAGTCCATGGTGAGGGTGACCAGGTCGATCGCGGCGAGGGCGACCTCGGCCATCGCGTAGATCGAGTACTCGCCCGCGAGGTTCGCCTTGCGGGTGTCGAGGTCGTGCAGCGGCGCGGTGCACGCGAGCGCGCGGAGCCGCCGCGCGAGCCCTTCGTCGGCGGCCGGCCCCTGCGCGGGGCGCGGCCCCGCGCTGAGCTGGGGCGGAGCGAGGTCCGTCGAGGCAGGCGAAGTCACGGTGCACAGAGTAGGTCCTCGCACTGACAACGGTCGAAACGGCGCTTATACGACCGTGCCGGCGGGCCGGGCCGCCGTTGTGGCGGGGCTCACTCCCCCGGTGCGTCGACCGTCCGCGCGTAGACGTCCACGACCCGGGCCCTGGAGTCGTCGAGGTAGCGGGCCAGCAGCGCCTCGGCGCGGGCCCGGTCGCCGCCGGTGAGGGCGGCCAGGATCTCCCGGTTGCGCAGCAGGTAGGGCTCGTGGAGGCCGCGGGGGTCGGCGACGAGGTGGAAGGCGAGGCGGAGTTCGGCGAGGACCCCGCGCATCAGCTCGTCGGTGCGGGCGCTGCCCGCCAGGGCGACGAGTTCGCGGTGGAAGTGGATGTTGGCGGTGGACACGCCGGGCCAGTCGCCGCGCCCGGCGGCCCGCTCGCCCTCGGCGACGGCGGCGGCGAGGCCGTCGGTGGCGTACGGCGGCTCGCCGAGGCCGTGCACGACGGCGCATTCGACCAGCCGCCGGGTGCGGTAGATGTCGGCGACATCGTCGACCGCGAGCACCCGGACGAAGACACCCCGGTTGAGCTGGTGGACCAGCAGCCGTTCGTGGGTGAGCAGCCGGAACGCTTCGCGCAGGGTGTTGCGGGAGACGCCGAGGGCGCCGCCGATGCTCTCCTCGGAGAGCCGGGTGCCGGGCGGGAAGAAGCCTTCGGCGATCCGGGTGCGCAGGATGTCGGCGACCCGCTCCGCCGTGCTGGTGCGGCCCAGCAGGACGCGGTCGTCCGCGAGTTCGCCGATCGGGTCCATGGTGCCTCGTTCCCTGGTGGGTGCGCCGTTCGAGGGCCGAGTCAACCGCAGCGGGGCGGTGGCGGACAAGAAGGTCCGCCGGGCGGCGCGCGGGCGGGCTCGTAGGACGTCCCGTCATGAGGCTTGTCGGATCGTTGAACGATCCCTACATTGAACGACAGCTCGGCACATGGCACGACCGCTCGGCCGCACGACCTCCCGGCACGTCTCTCCCGCACCCTCCTCTTCCTCCTGCGAGGTGCAGATGAGCACGACCCAGACCCGGCGCCCCGGCACCGGCGAACAGCCCCACGACGACGGCCTGTTCGGCTGGCTGCGGGCACTCGGCCCGCGGGGCCGCCGCGCGTTCGGCGGCGCCTTCGGCGGCTACGCCCTGGACTCCTACGACTTCTTCACGCTGCCGCTCTCGATGGTGGCCATCACCGCGTACTTCCAGCTCGACAAGGGCCAGACCGGGCTCCTGACCACGGTCACCCTGGTGGTCTCCGCCGTCGGCGGCGCGCTCGCCGGGATCCTCGCCGACCGGGTCGGCCGGGTGAAGGCGCTCCTGGTGACGGTCGTCACCTACGCCGTGTTCACCGTCCTGTGCGGGTTCGCCCCGAACTACGAGACGCTGATGGTCTTCCGGGCCCTGCAGGGCCTCGGCTTCGGCGGCGAGTGGGCGGTCGGCGCGATCCTGGTCGCCGAGTACGCCTCCGCCCGGCACCGGGGCCGTACCCTCGGCGGCGTGCAGAGCGCGTGGGCGGCGGGCTGGGCGCTCGCCGTGATCGTCTACACCCTGGTCTTCCAGGTCGTGGACGCCGACACCGCGTGGCGGGTGATGTTCTGGACCGGGGCGCTGCCCGCGCTCCTGGTGGTGTGGGTGCGGCGGCACGTCCAGGACGCGCCGCGGGCCGAGGAGATGCGCCGGACGACCGCGGACCGCGGCTCGTTCACGGCCGTCTTCAAGGGGCCGCTGCTGCGCACCACGCTCTTCGCGGTGCTGCTGTCGACCGGGGTGCAGGGCGGCTACTACACCCTCGCCACCTGGGTGCCGACGTTCCTGAAGACCGAGCGCGGGCTGACCGTGGTCGGCACCGGCGGGTATCTGACCTTCCTCATCTCGGGCGCCTTCATCGGCTATCTGACCGGCGGCCATCTCACCGACCGGCTCGGCAGGAAGAAGAACATCGCGCTGTTCGCGGTCCTTTCGGCGGTCGCGGTGCTCGCCTACACCCGGATCCCGGACGGCGCGAACGGCCTCCTCCTGGTGCTCGGTTTCCCGCTCGGCTTCTGCATGTCGGCGATCTTCAGCGGCTTCGGCTCGTTCCTCGCCGAGCTGTACCCGACGGCGGTGCGCGGCACCGGGCAGGGCCTCACCTACAACACGGGCCGCGCGATCGGCGCGCTGTTCCCGACCCTGGTGGGCTTCCTGGCGGAGAGCTGGGGCGTGGGCGGGGCGCTGGTGTTCGGCGCGGTCGGCTACGGCCTCGCGGTGCTCGCGCTGCTCGGTCTGCCGGAGACCCGCGGGCGGGAGCTGACGTGACCGGCGACGCCCACCGGTCGCGTTTCTGTGCCGGAAGGAAAGGAAACCTCTGATGACCAGGGTCTCGATCGACCTCAACGCCGATCTCGGCGAGGGCTTCGGCCGCTGGACGCTGACCGACGACGAGCGGCTGCTCTCGGTGGTCACCAGCGCCAATGTGGCCTGCGGCTTCCACGCCGGGGACGCCGCCACCATGCGGCGGGTCTGCGCCCTCGCGGCGGAGCGCGGGGTGCGGATCGGGGCCCAGGTCTCCTACCGCGACCTGGCCGGGTTCGGGCGGCGCGCGATGGACGTGCCCGCCGGGGAGCTGGCCGCGGAGGTCGCGTACCAGATCGGCGCCCTGGAGGTGTTCGCGCGCGCCGCCGGGTCGCGGGTGGCGTACGTCAAGCCGCACGGCGCGCTCTACAACCGGGTGGTGCGCGACGCGGAGCAGGCGGCGGCCGTGGTCGAGGGGGTGCGGCTGGCCTCGGGCGGCGGGCCGCAGGGCGGTCCCGACGGCGGGCTCCCGGTGCTCGGGCTGCCCGGCTCGCGGCTGCACGAGGCCGCCGTGCGGGCCGGGCTCCCGGTCGTCGGCGAGGCGTTCGGCGACCGCGCCTACCGGGCCGACGGCACCCTGCTGCCACGGGGGGAGGAGGGTGCCGTGCTGCACGATCCGGGCGAGGTGGTGGAGCGCGCGGTGTCGATGGCCCGGTTCGGGACGGTCACCGCGCACTGCGGCAGCCCGGTCGCGGTGCGGGCGCGGTCGCTGTGCCTGCACGGCGACACCCCGGGCGCGGTGGACCTGGCCCGCCGGGTGCGGTCGGCCCTGGAGTCCGCCGGGGTCGTCGTGGCGGCGTTCGCGTGAGGGCCCGCGAGGTGTTCCGGGTGGGCGAGCGCGGGCTGCTCGTGGAGCTGGTGAGCGGCGAGGCGACCGAGGCGTTCCACGCGGAGCTGCTGCGGCGGCGCGCGGCGGGCACGCTGCCCGAGGTCCGTGAGATCGTCCCGGCGGCCCGCACGGTGCTCCTGGAGGGGGTGGCGGCGCCGGACCGGCTCGCGGCCGAACTGCGCGCGTGGGACGTGCCCGTGGGCCACGCGCGCGTGGCGGCGGTCGTCGAGCTGCCGGTGCGCTACGACGGGCCCGATCTGGCGGACGTGGCCGCGCTGTGGGGGGTGTCGGAGGAGGCGGTGGCGCGGATCCACGCGGCGACCGAGTTCCGGGTGGCGTTCTGTGGGTTCGCGCCCGGCTTCGGCTATCTCACCGGGCTCGGCGGGCGGTACGAGGTGCCGCGCCGGGCCACCCCGCGCACCGCGGTCCCGGCCGGCGCGGTCGCGCTCGCCGGTCCGTACACCGGGGTGTACCCGAGGTCGTCGCCCGGCGGCTGGCAGCTGATCGGCCGCACCGACGCGGTCCTGTGGGACACCGCCAGGGAACCGGCCGCGCTGCTCGCGCCCGGCACCCGGGTGCGGTTCACCGTGGCGGCCCGGTGAACGACCGGGCCTTCGCCGTCGTGCGGGCCGGGGCACTGACCACCGTGCAGGACCTGGGGCGGGCGGGCCACGCCCATCTCGGGGTGCCGCGCTCGGGGGCGCTCGACCCGGGCGCGGTGCGGCTCCTCAACCGGCTGCTCGGCAACGCGGAGGGGGCGGCCGTCCTGGAGACCACCGTCACCGGCTGCGCGGTACGGCCGCGCGGCGCGGTGTGGGCGGCGGTGGGCGGGGCGCCCTGTCCGGTGCGGGTGGCCGGGCGGCCGGTCGCCTGGGGCGTGCCGGTACGGGTCGGGGCGGGGCAGCTCCTGGAGGTGGGCGCGGCCGTGCGCGGGCTGCGCTCGTACGTGGGGTTCGGCGGCGGGATCGCCGTCGACCCGGTGCTCGGCAGCCGCTCCACCGACCTGCTGTCCGGGCTCGGCCCGGCGCCGCTGGCGGACGGGGCGGTGCTGCCGTTGGGGGCGGAGACGGCCGTACGGGGGTCGGCCGACGTCCCGCCGTGGCCGGGCCCGCCGGACGAACTCGTCCTGCGGGTCCGGCTCGGTCCGCGCGAGGACTGGTTCACCCCGGCGGCGCTGCGGGCGCTCGCCACGCGCGCGTGGCGGGTGTCGGCGGCGAGCAACCGGATCGGGCTGCGCACCGAGGGCCCGGCGCTCGGGCGCGCGGTGCACGGTGAACTGCCCAGCGAGGGGATGCCGTCGGGGGCGGTGCAGGTGCCGCCGGACGGGCGTCCGGTGGTGTTCCTCGCCGACCATCCGACGACCGGCGGCTATCCGGTGATCGCGGTGGTCCGGGAGGCCGATCTGGCGCTCGCGGCGCAGGCGCCGCCGGGGCTCGCGGTGCGCTTCGCGCCGTACCGCTGAGCACACGTCCGGCCGGCGCATGGGGTCAGGCCGGCGGGCCGTAGCCCCCGCCGCCCGGGGTGCGGACGATCAGCACGTCGCCGGGGCCGACGTCGGTGGTGGCGACGCCGTCGAGCGGCTCCAGGGTGCCGTCGGCGCGCCGCACCGCGTTGGCGCCGAGCGCGCCCGGTTCGCCGCCCGCCATGCCGTACGGCGGGATCCGGCGGTGGCCGGTGAGCAGGGCGACCGTCATGGGTTCGAGGAAGCGGATGCGGCGCTCCACGCCCGCGCCGCCGTGCCGGCGGCCCCGGCCGCCGCCGTCGGTGCGGACGGCGAAGGAGTCGACGCGGACCGGGAGGCGCGATTCCAGGATCTCGGGGTCGGTGAGCCGGGAGTTGGTCATATGGGTCTGGACGGCGTCGGCGCCGTCGAAGCCGTCGCCCGCGCCCGAGCCGCTGGCGACGGTCTCGTAGTACTGCACGCGGTCGTTGCCGAAGGTGACGTTGTTCATCGTGCCCGAGCCCTCCGCCTGGACGCCGAGCGCCGCGTAGAGGGCGCCGGTGACGGCCTGGGAGGTCTCGACGTTCCCGGCGACGGTGGCGGCCGGGAAGACCGGCGCGAGCATGCAGCCGGGCGGCACCCGGATGTCGAGCGGGGCCAGGCAGCCGCTGTTGAGCGGGATGTCGTCGTCGACCAGGGTGCGGAACACGTACAGGACGGCGGCGGTCACCACCGAGGTGGGCGCGTTGGTGTTGCCGGGGCGCTGGGGCGAGGTGCCGGTGAAGTCCAGGACGGCGGAGCGCCGTTCGCGGTCGACGGTGACGGTGACCTGGATCACGGCGCCCTCGTCGGTCTCGTAGCGGCAGGAGCCGTCCGGCAGCGTGGCGACGATCCGGCGCACGGACTCCTCGGCGTTGGCGCGGACGTGCCGCATGTAGGCGTGGACGACGTCGAGGCCGAACCGGTCGACGGCCTTGCGGAGTTCGTCGGCACCCTTCTCGTTGGCGGCGATCTGGGCGCGCAGGTCGGCGATGTTGGTGTCGGGGTCGCGCGAGGGGTGGCGCGCGCCGGTGAGCAGGGCCCGGGTCTCGGCCTCGCGGAAGTGCCCGCCGCGCACCAGCGGCCAGGTGTCGAGGAGGACGCCCTCCTCGTGGACGGTCCGGCTGAACGCGGGCATCGAGCCGGGGGTGATGCCGCCGATCTCGGCGTGGTGGCCGCGGGAGGCGACGAGGAAACGCAGCTCGGTGCCGGAGTCGTCGAAGACCGGGGTGACGACGGTGACGTCGGGCAGGTGGGTGCCGCCGTGGTACGGGTCGTTGACCGCGTACACATCGCCGGGCCGCAGTGTGCCCGCGGTGCGGCGCAGCACCTCTTTGAGGGAGTCGCCCATGGAGCCGAGGTGGACCGGGATGTGGGGCGCGTTGGCGATGAGGTTGCCGTCGGGGTCGAAGAGCGCGCAGGAGAAGTCGAGGCGTTCCTTGATGTTGACGGACCGCGCGGTGTTCCGCAGGCGCACGCCCATCTGTTCGGCGATCGCCATGAAGAGGTTGTTGAAGACCTCCAGGAGCACCGGGTCGACGTCGGTCCCGGCGGCGGTGCGGGCGGGCCGGGGCACGGCCCGGCGGAGCACCAGGTGGCCGGTGGCGGTGGCGGTGGCGCGCCAGCCGGGGTCGACGACGGTGGTGGCGTCGGGTTCGGTGAGGATCGCGGGCCCGTCGACGGTGTCGCCGGGGCCGAGGTCGGCGCGCCGGTGCAGCGGCGTCGGGAGGGCGCGGCCGCCGCTGTACGTGGTGACGGTGGGCGCGGAGCGGGCGCCTGGGCCTGGGCCGGGGCCGTCGGGACCGGTGCCGGTGCCGTGGTCAGGCTCCGTGCCGGGCGGCACGACCGGGCCGTGCTCCCCCGCCGCGCCGACCGCCTCGACCGTCACGGCCTCCACGACGAGCGGCTGGTCCATGGTGAAGCCGTAGCGCTCCCGGTGCCGGGCTGTGAACCGGGTTGTCATGGTTTCCGGCTGATCGAGCGGTACCGAGAGCCCCGCGTCGGTGCCCGCGTAGCGCAGCAGCACGCGCGCGTGGGTGGTGATGGCCGCGTCCGGCACGCCGTCGGAGCGCAGTTCGGCCCGGGTCCGCGCGGCGAGTTCGGCCGCGAGCGTCTCGACCTCGGCCGGTGTGCCGGGGTCGGCGAGCGGGGCCTCCACCGACCGTTCGCGCAGCGCGGTGGCGTCGGCGAGCCCGATCCCGTACGCGGAGAGCACCCCGGCGAGCGGCGGTACGAGGACGGTGTCGACGCCCAGCGCGTCGGCGACGGCGCAGGCGTGCTGGCCGCCCGCGCCGCCGAAGCTGGTGAGGGCGTAGCGGGTGATGTCGTGGCCGCGCTGCACCGAGATCTTCTTGACGGCGTTGGCCATGTGGAGGACGGCGATCTCCAGGAACCCGGCGGCGACCTCCTCGGGGGTGCGGCCGTCGCCGATCTCGGCGGCGAGCGCGGTGAAGCGCTCCCTGACCACCTCGGGGTCGAGCGGCAGGTCGCCGCCGGGGCCGAACACGGCGGGGAAGCGGTCCGGCCGGATCCGGCCGAGCATGACGTTGGCGTCGGTCACGGTGAGCGGGCCGCCGCGCCGGTAGCAGGCGGGGCCCGGGTCGGCGCCGGCCGAGTCGGGGCCGACCCGGTAGCGGCTGCCGTCGTAGTGGAGGACGGAGCCGCCGCCCGCGGCGACGGTGTGGACGCTCATCATCGGGGCCCGCATCCGCACCCCGGCGACCTGGGTGCCGAGCTCGCGCTCGAACTCCCCGGCGTAGTGCGACACATCGGTGGACGTGCCGCCCATGTCGAAGCCGATGACCCGGTCGTACCCGGCCTGCCGGGCGGTACGGGCCATGCCGACGACGCCGCCCGCGGGTCCGGACAGGACGGCGTCCTTGCCGCGGAAGTGCGCGGCCTCCCGCAGTCCGCCGTTGGACTGGAGGAACATCAGGCGGATCCCGGCGAGTTCGCGGGCGACCTCGTCGACGTACCGGCGCAGGACCGGGGAGAGGTAGGCGTCGACGACGGTGGTGTCGCCGCGCGGGATCAGCCGGATCAGCGGACTGACCTCGTGCGAGCAGCTGACCTGGGTGAATCCGGCGGCGCGGGCGAGTTCGGCGACCCGGGTCTCGTGACCGGGGCGGAGGTGGCCGTGCAGCAGCACGACCGCGGCCGCGCGCAGTCCCGCCCGGTGGGCGGCGGCCAGCGCGTCGGCGACGGCGGTCTCGTCGAGCGGGGTGAGGACGCGGCCGTGGGCGTCGACGCGTTCGGGGACCTCGGCGACGCGCGCGTACACCGGCTCGGGGAGCACGATGTGCCGGTCGAAGATGCGCGGCCGGTTCTGGTAGGCGATCCGCAGGGCGTCGCCGAAGCCCTGGGTGATGAGCAGCAGGGTGGGTTCGCCGCGCCGCTCCAGGAGGGCGTTGGTGGCGACGGTGGTGCCCATCCTGACGACGGCGATCCGGTCGGCCGGTACCGGCTCGTCGGGGCCGAGCCCGAGCAGCAGCCGGATCCCGGCGACGGCGGCGTCCTGCGGGCGGGCCGGATCGTGGGAGAGCAGCTTGCGGGTGACGAGCCGCCCGTCGGGCCTGCGGCCCACGACGTCCGTGAAGGTGCCGCCCCGGTCGATCCAGAACTCCCAGCGTCCGGTCATGCCCTCATTGTGGCGGCGCGGTGGCCGTCAGCGCGGCGGACAGGGCCCGCTCGGCGCGGGCGTCGAGCAGGGCTCGGGTGCCGGTGGCGGAGTGCCGTACCTCGGCGGCGGCGAGCACCACCAGCTGCGGCAGCAGGTCGCCGCAGCGCCGCACCACCCAGGCGGTGCCCGCGGTGGCCAGCCACAGCACGGCGTCCGCGCGGGACGGCGGCGGCTGCTCGGGGTCGGGCGACGGCGGCGCGCCGAGGGCGAGACCGCGTTCGCGCAGCAGCCGGTGGAAGGCCCCGGCGATGGCCCGGTGGCCGCGTTCGCCGGGGTGCAGCCGGTCGGCGCTCCACAGCGTGCGGTCGTCGGTCCAGCCGGGCGCGTCGAGGTGCAGGTGCACGGCGCCGTACCGCTCGGACAGGGCGTGCACCACGGCGTTGACGGCCCGCTGGCGGCGGGCCAGCGGGCGGGCGAGCGGCCCGGGCAGCGACAGCATCCGGCCGGGGTCGGGCAGGCAGGCGGTGAGCAGCACGGTGCCGGTCGCGGTGAGTTCCGCGCACACCCGGTCGAGCCGGCGGGCCAGCTGCCCGATGTCGAAGGTGCGGCGCAGGGTGTCGTTGACGCCGACGACGACGGACGCGAGGTGCGGGCGCAGCCGCAGCGCCTCGGGCAGCTGGATGTCGGCGACGTCGAGGCTCTGTGCGCCGCTGACCGACAGATTGGTGAAGGCGACCTTGTCGCGGGCCGGGCGCAGGCCCTCGGCGAGCAGCGCGGCCCAGCCGCGCCAGCCGGGGCCGACCCGGTCGCCGACGCCCTCGCTGAGGGAGTCGCCGAGCACCACGAAGCGGGTGACGGCGGGGACCGGGTCGGGACCGGGTACGAGCAGGACGGGGCCGGGCAGGGCGGGGCCGGGCGCGGGCCGGGCGGCCGGTATGCCGGGGCCCGGCGGTGCGAGCGCCTCGTCGGGGCGGGCGGTCATCGGAGGGTCTCCTGGCGGGGCGCGCGGACCTGGGTGGGCGGGAGGGCGTCGTGGGCGGCGAGGAAGGCGGCGGTGGCGCGGGGCCAGGAGAAGAGCGCGGCGCGGGCCCGGGCGGCGGCCCTGCGCTCGGCCTCGGGCCGGGCGAGGACGGTGCGGATCGCCCGGGCGAAGGAGGTCGGGTCGTCGGCGGCGGCCGCCCCGGCGTCGGCGACCACCTCGGGCAGCGCGGAGGAGGCGCTGCACACCACCGGGGTGCCGCAGGCGAGCGCTTCGAGGGCGGCGAGCCCGAAGGTCTCGGCGGGCCCCGGGGCGAGGCACACATCGGCCGTGGCCTGCAGGTCGGCCAGCTCGCCTCGGTCGGCGACATGGCCGAGGAACCGTACCGGCAGGCGCAGTTCGGCGGCCCGGCGCTCCAGGGTGGCGCGCAGCGGTCCCTCACCGGCCACCACGAGCGTCGCGCGCACCCCGTGGGCACGGAGCTCGGCGAGGGCTTCGAGGGCGGTCCCGGGGCGCTTCTCGACGGACAGGCGTGAGCACATCACCAGGAGGTACCGGGCGCCGTCCGCGTGCCGGGCGCGCAGCAGCGCGCTGTGCCGGTCGGGGCGGCAGCGCACCAGGTCGACCCCGAGCGGGGCGCGGACCACGTTGCGGGCGCCGATCCTGATGAACTCCCGCTCCGCCCATTCGGTGGTGCAGACGACGCGGGAGTAGGCCCAGGCGGTGCGCCGGTTGAGCCGGTCGGCGGCGCGGCCCGCGAGCGCGGCGGGCACGCCCCAGGTGCGCAGCACCCCGTCGGCGGTCTCGTGGGAGACCATCACGGACGGCACGCGCGCGCGTCGGGCCCATTCGCCGGTCCAGCGCAGGGTGGTGCGGTCGGAGACCTCCAGGCGGTCGGGGGCCAGCTCCGCCAGGAGGTCGCGGACCCGGCGGTGGTCGGCGAGGACGCGGTAGCCGCCGGTGCCGGGGATCTCGGGCCCGGGCAGCGTGATCACCCGGCCCTGGGCGGTCTCCTCGTCGCTCGCGGTGTCGCCGGGGACGATGAGCACCGGGTGGTGGCCCGCGTCCCGGTAGCCGCGGCCGAGCTGGTCGAGGGCGGTGCGCAGGCCGCCGGAGGTCGGGGTGACGAAGTTGGCGAGCCGGACGATCCGCAGCCCGGCGGCCGGGGCGGCGCCGGGTGCGGTGGCGGCGGGCTCGGTGCCGCCCCCGGCGGCCGTACCGCCGCGGCGGCGGAGGTCTCTGACGCCGCTCACGCCGCCACCGCCGTCCGCTCGCGCAGCACCTCCAGGTAGTGGCCGATCAGCTCGTCGCCGATCGCCTCCCAGGTACGGCGCCCGACGGCGGTGCGCCCGGCGGCGCCGTACCGGGTGCGAAGGCCGGGCTCGGCGGCGAGGGCGGCGACCGCGCGGCGCAGCGCGGCGATGTCGTTGGGTGGCACCAGGACCCCGGTGGTGCCGTCGTCGACCAGGTCGAGCGGGCCGCCGACGGCCGGGGCGACCACCGGCACGCCGCTGGCCATCGCCTCCTGGACGGTCTGGCAGAACGTCTCGTACGGGCCGGTGTGGGCGAACACGTCGAACGAGGCGAAGATCCGGGCGAGGTCGTCGCCGGTGCGGCGGCCCAGGAACACGGCGCCGGGCAGCCCGGCGCGCAGGGTGGGCTCGCTGGGGCCGTCGCCGACCACCACGACCTTCACACCGGGCAGCCCGCAGACGCCGGAGAGCAGGTCGACGCGCTTCTCGGGGGCGAGGCGGCCGACGTAGCCGACGAGCAGCTCGCCGTTCGGGGCGAGTTCCCGGCGCAGCGCCTCGTCGCGCAGCTCGGGACGGAAGCGCGCGGTGTCGACGCCCCGGCCCCAGAGCCGGATCCGCCGGATCCCGTGCGCCTCCAGGTCGCGGACGGCGGCGGTGGACGGGGCCAGGGTGCGGTCGGCCGCGCCGTGCACGGCGCGCAGTCGGCGCCAGGCGGCGGACTCGCCCGCGCCCATGTACGTACGGGCGTATCCGGCCAGGTCGGTCTGGTAGACGGCGACGGCGGGCACCCCGAGCCGGGCGGCGGCGGTCATGCCGCGCATCCCGAGCACGAACGGGCTGGCCAGGTGGACGAGGTCGGCGTGGTGCGCGGCGATGGCGGTGGCGACCCGGCGGCTCGGCAGCGCCACCCGCACCTGCGGGTAGCCGGGCAGCGGCAGGGAGGGGATGCGGATCACGGGGCAGGGCGCGTCGGCGTCCGTTCCCGGGGCGGATGCGGGAACCGCGGGGGCGACGACGAGGGGGTGGTGGCCCCGGCGGACGAGGTGGCGGGCGGTCTGCAGCGCGGTGTGGGCCACACCGTTGACATCGGGCGGGAAGGACTCGGTGACGATGACGACACGCATACCCGTGTTGTCGTCGGACGCGGCGTGTCCCCGTCAAAGTGGATCTGGACGCCCGGGAAACGTCCCATGAGCGTTTTCCCCCGGCGGTCGGCAGGCCCCGAGGACAGGGGCCCGGCCCCGCACCCGATGCCGGGTGCGGGGCCGGGTCCGGCGCCGGGCGGTTCACTCGTCCAGATCCGCCTCGGTGAAGAGGAAGATGCCGCCGATGATCAGCGAGGCGCCGATGAACTGCCACAGGGTGATCGCCTCGCCGAGGAAGACGATCGCGGCGGCCACGCCGAACACCGGGATGATGTTGAGGATGACGCCCGCCGCGCTCACCGAGACCTGGGTGATGGCCCGGTTGTAGAGCAGGTAGGCGACGCCCAGGCCGAAACCGCACACCACGATCACCACCAGCCAGTGGCCGAGGTGGACGGACGGGGTGAACGGCCGGTCGCCCGCGAACCACTGCCAGACGAGCAGCGGCAGGGTGAAGAGCAGACCGAACGCGAACTGGTACGCCGTCACCACCAGCGGCGGCATGTCGACGACGGCCCGGCCCGCGATCATGGTCGCGATGGCGGCGGCCAGCGAGCCCGCGAGCACGAGCAGCGAGCCGAGCGAGAGGCCGAGGTCGGCGCGCGGCCCGCCGAGCAGCGCCACGCCCACGGCCGCGAGCACCACGCCCCCGATCGCCCGGCCGGTGGGCATCCGGCGGTTGAGGAAGGCCGCGAGCGCGACGATGAAGACCGCCTCCGTGCCGTCCAGGAGGGCGGCGTCGGCGGCGTTGATGTAGGCGAGGCCGAGGCCGATCGCCCCGTATCCGAGCATCGGCTCGAACAGGCCGAGCAGCGCGAGCAGTTTGAGCTGCTGGAGGTTGGGCCGCTGGTGCCCCTGGCGGAGCAGGATCGCCCAGAGCAGCGCCGTGGCGGAGGCGAGCGTCACGGTCAGCAGCGTGACGACGGACATGCCCGCCAGGCCGAACTTCTCGCCGGTGGTCCAGACCCCCCACAGGATGGAGGCGACGAGCAGCGGCAGCAGCCCGCGCTGCCCTCGGGTGATCACTGTGCTCATGGAACTTCGAGAACCCTCTCAACGATGTGTTCCGCGTCGGCCACCGATCCGGCGTCGGCGCCGACCACCAGATAGCGCCATTTGCCGTCGGTCTCGCGGGTGTCCGTGGTCAGCACGGCGCGCACCTGGCCGGCCGGGTCGGTCAGTCCCTCCGCCGTGAGGCGGCGCACCGCCTCGGCGAAGTCCGGGCCGCCGTCGGCCGCGCCGAGCCGTCCGTCGGCACGCCAGTGCACCGGATCCGGGCCCGGCCGCAGCCGGGTCGCCAGCTTGTGCAGGTAGGTGCCTCCGGTGGTCCGGACGTTGGCCTCCGTCACCACGTAACCGCCCTCGAACGTACCGAAGTCGACGTCGAAGAGCCCACGGTAGCCGTGGGCGTGGAGCCATTCGCCGACGGTCCGTGCCGCCTTGCGCATCACGGGGGTCGACGGGCCGTCGGCGGCCGGGGTGATCATGCCCGTCCAGCCGTTGTTCACGGTCCGCTGGTCGCAGCTGTAGTAGTCGGTGACCCCGTGCTCCTCGGCCGTCATCTCGTAGCTGGGCGAGGCGGTCAGCGGCAGGAACTCCTCGTAGATCCAGCCGGAGGCGCGGTCGGTCTCCGCGGCGAGCGCCGCGTTGACCCGGTCCTCGCGGTCGCGGCGCGCCCCGGCCTCGATCACGATGTTGCCGAACCCGGTGGAGGAGCGGTTCGCCTTGACGATGGCCGCCGGGTGGGCGTCGAGGAAGTCGACGACCCCGGCCACCAGTTCGGCCCGGCGGGCCGCGAAACCGCCCGCCGCGACGGGCAGTCCGAGGTCCGCCACCACCTGACGGATCCCGGCCTTGGTGTTGACGTGCCGGACGGTGTCCAGGACCTCGTCGGCGGGCGGCGCCTCGTACGGGTGGAGCCGTACGCCGGTCCGCCGGGCGAAGTCGAGCACCGGGCGGTCCAGGGCGAACGCGTCGAGCACAGGGCGCGCGGTGACCAGGTCGCCCGCGCCCAGTTCGGCCACCAGGGTGAGCGGGTGGACCAGGGCCGTCTCCGGGGGCGCGACGATGTCGATGCCGCCCAGGTCGAGGCCGAGGGTGTCGGCGAGGTAGTCCCGGAAGCGGGCGGGGCAGGGGGCGAGCATGACGACGCAGTCGCCGGGCTCGGCCTCCCACAGCATCCGGGGGGTGGGGACGGCCATGGCCCGCAGATAGCGCTCGGTGGGGTTCTCGACCATGGTGTCGCTGTTCAGGTTCGACAGGATGGTGCGGCTCGGCCGCGTGGTCATCGGTGGGGGCTCCTTCCGGCTCTCCGCGGTGCGTTCACGGCCTCACGCGTCGGTGGGCGCGGGCGGGTAGACGTGCTCCTCGCCCCACGGGTCGGTGACCCGGCCGCCGTCGTCCGAGAGGTAGACGGGGCCGATGGGCACCTTGCCGTGGCCGCCGGGGATGTCCAGGACGTAGGTCGGCTGGCACATCCCGGAGACCCGGCCGCGCAGTCGCCGCATCAGCTCCTGGCCCTCGTCGATGGTGGTGCGGAAGTGGCCGGTGCCCTTCGCCAGGTCCCCGTGGTGCAGGTAGTAGGGCTTGATCCGGTTCACGATGAGCGTGCGGAACAGGTCCTCGAGGGCCTCGGGGGTGTCGTTCACACCCTTGAGCAGCACGGTCTGGCTGACCAGCGGGACCCCGGCGTCGACCAGGCGGGCGACCGCGGTACGGGCGTCGTCGCCGAACTCCTGGCTGTGGTTGGTGTGGACGACCACCCAGACCGGGGTGGACAGCCGCAGCGCGTCGACGAGGTCCTGGGTGACGCGGCGCGGGTCGACCACGGGCACCCGGGTGTGGAAGCGGATGACCTTCACGTGCTCGATGGCGTCGAGCGCCTCCAGCATGGGCCGCAGCTTGGTCGGGGCGATGATCAGCGGGTCGCCGCCGGTGAAGATCACCTCCCAGATCTGGGGGTGGGCGCGGATGTAGTCGAGCGCCGCCTCCAGGCTCTGGTCCTTGAGCATCTGGTCGCCGGGGCCGACGACCTCGCGGCGGAAGCAGAACCGGCAGTAGACCGGGCAGACGTGCACGGGCTTGAACAGCACGCGGTCCGGATAGCGGTGGGTGATCCCCTTCACCGGGGTGAACGGGTCGTCCCCGATGGGGTCGTCGTTCTCCTCCGGCGTGGTGATCAGTTCGAGGGCGGTGGGGACGAACTGGCGCCCCACCCCGTCGTCCGGCTCGAAGATGCGGTCCTGGATGGCCGGCGTGATGCTGACGGCGTAGCGCTGGGCGACATCGGCGATGGTCGGCAGGTCGTCCTCGTCGATGAACTTGGCGGCCAAGAGGTCCTTCGGGGTGCGCGCGGATCGCTGACCCATGATCGGTATCTCTCCCGTTGCATTCGACAGGAATTCTCGGGGGAGCCTGACACCGGCGCGTAATTCCTGGCGATCACCCGCAGGCGATGTGACCAAAAACGAAGCACGGTTGACCGAAAACCGGGGTTGCCGAGCGGCGGCCCGAATACGCGGAATGCCGGGCACCGGATTCTCCAATTCCGAGGGAGAAGTCGGGACGGAAAGGGTTGCGGCCACCTTTTCGCTCGGGCGGCACACGGCCGAAAATCGTCCTGCCGATGATCTTCCAGGCGGGCGGATCAACGGCCCATGATCTTGCAATGGCGTCCGGCCGTGGACTAGCGTCCCGTCCCGTTCGCGAATTCCATCGTCCTTGACGTCGTGCACGACAACCGGGGGTTGGGTATGGTGACGTCCTCGTCCGGGTGGCCTCGAATAGGGGTGACCACACGATTCCGCCACGCGATCGACAGCCATGCGATTCATCGCGGCTATATCGACCAGATCATCCGCTCGGGTGGATTACCGGTCGTCCTTCCGACGCTCGGCCCCGAATACGGCGACGACCTGCTCGCGGCGCTCGACGGGCTGCTCCTCACCGGCGGCGAGGACATCGACCCGGACCACTGCACCGGCACCGTCCGGCGGCCCGACTACACCTACCACCCGCACCGCGACGCCTTCGAACTGCGGCTCGCGCGGCTCGCCCTCGACCGGGGCCTGCCGGTGCTCGGCATCTGCCGGGGCTCGCAGATCCTCTGGTCGGTGACCGGGAACCCGCTCATCCCGCACATCCCGGACGTCAACGACGGACTGGTGGCGCACCGCACCTCGCTCACCGAGACCTCCCGGCACCTGGTCCGGCTCTCGCCCGGCAGCGCGGTCGCGCGGGCGTACGGCGAGGGCGGCGCGGAGGTCGCGGAGGGCGCGGAGGGCGAGCACAAGGCCGAGGTGACCTCCTACCACCACCAGGGGCTCGGCGAGCAGACCCCGGGCGACCTCCGCTGGCGGGTGACGGCCCGCGCCGAGGACGGCCTCGTCGAAGCCTTCGAGCGGGCGGACGCCGCCGCCCCCTGGGCGGTCGGCGTCCTGTGGCACCCCGAACTCCCGGCCGACGACGGCCGGACCGATCCGCTGGTCTCCGCCTTCGTGTCGGCGGCGGGTGCCCGGTGAACTTCGACGTCCGGCGCCTCGGCCCCGCCGACCTCGACCTGCTCCTCGGCCTGCAGGAGCGGATCCGCTCCGCGCTGCCCGACCCGTCGGTCTTCCAGACCAGCACGCCCGAGTTCATCGCCTACTGCCTGGCCGACGGCGGGCGTTGCTACCAGGTGCTGCACGAGGGCGAGCCCGTCGCGTACCGGATGGTCTACTTCCCGCGCGACCGCGCCTTCAACCTGGCCAAGGACACCACCCTGCCCGCCGCGCACCACGGGACCGTCGCGCACTGGGACACGGTGGCCGTGCTGCCCGCGTGGCGGGGCCACGGACTGGCCGGGCTGATGAACGCACGCGCGCTGGGCGAGCTGGCGGACACCGGCATCCGGCATGTGTTCGCGACCAGTTCGCCCGCCAACCCGCACGGCGTCCGCACACTGATGGAAGCCGGTTTCCAGCCCGTCGGCCTCCTGGAGAAGTTCGGCGGAAAGCTGCGCTTCCTGCTCTACCGGCCCTATCCCCAGGCAGCACCGCCGTCGGCATCGCAGCCGATCACGCAGTCGGCACCGCTGTCCGCATCGCTGTCCGCATCGCCGTCGGCACAGCGGCCGACCGCGCCGACCGGGTCCGAGGAGCGCCTCGTCGCGTTCTCGGCCACCGATGAGCTGGCCCGGGCGTTCCGGGACGGCTGGTCCGGCACCGGCCTCCGCCTCGACGGGCCCACCGGCCCGGACGGCCCCGCCCCGCGCGGCGCCGCCCTGCTGCGGATGGTGCGGCGCCCCCTGCCCTTCCGGGTCCTCACGTCGCTCTGAGCGTCGCGTGCCCCGGCTCGGCCCTCCCCTCTCATCGCACCGCACCCCGGCTCGAACAGGACTCCCGCGAGATGAAGATTCTGCTCACCCTGGCCTGTCCCGACCTCGCCTCCACCGACTTCCTGCGCTCCGGCGCCCTCGCGCACGAACCGGCGGCGGACTCCGCCCCCGCCGACGCGCTGCTCGCCGCCCTGCTCCGGCACGGCGCCCGCGCCCTGATCACCACCCGCCGCCCCGACGACGCGACGCTGCGTGCCTGGGCGGAGCACACCGCGGGACCGGTCCACGTGGCGTACGTGACGAGCGACGCGGACCCGGCGGGCGCGGACCCGGCCGGGCGGCCGGACCAGACGGACCAGACGGACCAGACGGGCCAGACGGGCCAAGCGGACCAAGCCGTCCGGACGGTCCGGACGGTCCGGCCGTCGCGTCCCGTCCACCCGGCCCACCCCGTGCACGAGTTACGGCTCGACGGCACCGGGCTCGACGCCGTCGCCGACGCCCTCGCGCACTGCGAGCGCACCGCCGCCCTCGCCCGCCCGATACCCGTCGGCCTCGCGCCCGACGCGGGCGGCCCGCGCGAGGCGTTCGTGATCGGCGCCGGGGTCGTCGGCCTGGTGACCGCCCTCCAACTGGCCGACGACGGCTACCGGGTGACCGTGGTGGACCGCTCGCCCGCGCCCGGGACGGCGCCCTGGCAGGCGTACGGCTGCACCCACGGCGGCGACGACGCCCGGATGTTCACGTTCACCGAGATGGACAACTACGGCAACCAGGACTTCCACGGCGAGGCCCCCGAGTGGTTCCGGCAGCCCGTCGAGAAGCACGGCTGGCTGGCCCGTGACGCGGCGACGCTCACCGCCCGGGAGCTGGGCTGGATCGAGGAGTTCGAGAGCATCCCGTCCTGGCTCGCCCGCGCCTACAACGCGGACATCTTCGCCCTCACCGCCGAGGCCGGTGAGGGCTGGGCAGCGCTGCGCGCCCGCTTCCCCCGGCTCTTCGAGGACGTCGAGCTCGCCGAGGACGTGTTGCGCGTCTACTCCGACCCCGACCATCTGCGGGCCTCCCTGGCCCGGCACCGTACGCTCGGCGCCGTGCTGCGCGAGCTGTCCGCAGCCGAACTCGCCGACGGCTACCCGGCCCTTGCCGCGCCCGCCCGCAACGGCACCCTCGCCGGCGGCGTCCTCGTCCCCGGATTCACCGTCAACGTGCACCGGTTCGCCGAGCGGGCCGTCGAACTGCTCACCGGGCTCGGCGCCCGCTTCCACTGGGACACCCCGGTCACCGGCGTCCGCCGCGCCCCGGACGGCACCGTCACCGGCTTCGACTGCGCCGTGCCGGTGCCCGCGCACGCCCATGTCATCGCCTCCCCCGGGGTCGACGGCGCCGCGCTGCTGCGGGGCACGCCCTGCGAGGGCCGGATCCACGGCGTCCTCGGCGGCTGGGCGCGCGTGGAGAACCGCGCCCCGGCGCTCGGCACCTCGCTGAAGGTGGCCCGGCGCGGGCACGTCACCGAGGACGCCAACGTGACCGTGGCCCGCGACGCCGACGGCCGGGAGGTCCTGATCATCGGCTCCGGCTACGGCTACACCGGCGCGGCGGGCGCGCCCGAGGAACGGCAACTGGCCGCCATGCAGGCGGGCATCGCCGACACCGTCGAGCGGCTCTTCCCCGACCGCGACGAACCGGACGCGTCCTCGCGCCCGTCCGACAACTACGGCTTCAAGTACTGCGTCCGGCCGTGGACCTCGACCTCGCTCGGCCTGTACCACGCCGAACCGCTCGGCGACCGGGGCGGCCTGTACGTCGTCACCGGCGGCCACAACACCGGCGGCTTCGCCCAGGCGCCCGCCACCGCCCGCGCCGTCCTCGCCTCGCTGCGCGGCGCACCGCACCCGATGCACGCGCTCTACCACCCGGAGCGCTACCCGGCCTTCGCCACCGGCGCCTGACCGCCCGCCCCGCCCGCCAGGTCCATCACTCCGCCAGGTCCATCAGGTCCACCAGACACGAACGAGGACACACGCCCATGCACCCCCATCCCCCGCTGGACCCGGCCGACTGGGACGAGTTCCGGGCCCTCGGCAAGCAGATGATCGACGACATCGCGGACCTCCTCTCCGGGATCCGCGAACGGCCGGTGTGGCAGCAGGTCCCCGAGGAGATCGCCGCCTCGTTCCGTACCGGCCTGCCCCAGGAGGGCCGGCCCGCGGCCGAGGTGTACGAGGAGTACCGCAGGACGATCCAGCCCTACCCCCGGGGCAACATCCACCCCCGCTTCTGGGGCTGGGCCAACGGCTCCGGCGTGCCCGTGGCCGCGTACGGCGATCTGCTCGCCTCGGTGCTCAACTCCACCCTGGGCTCGGGCGGGAACGCCGCCATGATGGTCGAGCAGCAGGTGATCGGCTGGCTCGGGGAGGCCCTGGGCTGGCCCGGGGCCGGTTCCGGTCTGCTCACGTCCGGCGCCTCGCTCGGCCAGGTCACCGCCCTGGCGGCGGCCCGCGCGGCCAGGGCGCCCGGGTTCCGGGAGACCGGGGCGGCCGAGTCCGGGGTCCAGTTCACCGTGTACGGCTCCACGGAGACCCATCACTCCGTCGACAAGGCCGTCGAACTCCTCGGCATCGGACGGCGGTTCTTCCGCCGTGTCCCGGTCGGCCCGGACCACCGGGTGGACGTCGGGGCGCTGCGGGCGGCGATCCGCGCCGACCGGGCCGCCGGTCTCGTACCCCTCTGTGTCGTCGGCAACGCGGGAACCGTCAACACCGGGGCGGTGGACCCGCTCGCCGAACTGCTCGCCGTGGCCCGCGAGGAGGACCTCTGGTTCCACGTCGACGGCGCGTTCGGCGCGTTCGCCCGGCTGCTGCCCTCCCACCACGCGCTCCTGGACGGCCTGACCGAGGCCGACTCGCTCGTCCTCGACCTGCACAAGTGGCTCTACATGCCGTTCGACGTCAGCTGTGTGCTCACCCGCCGCGACGGCGACCTGGAGGCCGCGTTCCGGTCCGGGGCCGACTACATCAGCAAGACGGCCCAGGGGCCCGCCGCCTTCCCGCTGGCGTTCTCCGACCGGGGGGTGGAGCAGTCGCGCCGGTTCCGGGCGCTGAAGGTGTGGTTCGCGCTCAAGACGTACGGCGTACGGGCCTTCGCCGACTCGATCGCCGGGAACATCGCCCAGGTCGCCCATCTGGTGAAGCTGGTCGAGGCCGCCGACGACCTGGAGCTCGCCGCCCGCAGCGAGCTGAACGTGGCCTGCTTCCGTTACGTGTGGCCCGGCGCGGCCCCCGAGGCGCTGGACCGGGTGAACCGGGCCGTGCTCGACCGGCTCCAGACGGACGGCACCGCCATGCCCTCGCACACCGTGCTCGACGGCCGGTTCGTGCTGCGGGTCGCGAACAACAACCACCGTTCCACCGAGGCGGACTTCGACCACCTGGTCGCCGAGGTGCGCCGGTGGGGCGCGGAGTACGCCGCCGCCGAGACCGGCCGCTGAGATGGACCAGGAGCACGAACCGTACGAAGACGTCGAGGAGCCCGAGGAGCCCGAGGAGTCCAAGGAGTTCAAGGAGTCCGAGGAGTTCAAGGAGTCCGAGGAGTTCAAGGAGTTCAAGGGGTCCGAGGGGTCCGAAGAGTTCGTGGAGTCCGAGGAGTACACGGTGGCGGGGCTGACCGCCCCCGTGGAGATCCTCGTCGACACCCACGGCGTCCCCCACCTCTACGCGAGCGACGAGGACGACCTCTTCCTCGCCCAGGGCTTCGACGCCGCCCGGGACCGGCTGTTCCAGCTGGATCTGTGGCGGCGGCGCGGACTCGGGCTGCTCGCCGAGGCGTTCGGCGAGGAGTACGTCGAACGGGACCGGGCCGCCCGGCTGTTCCTGTACCGGGGCGACCTCGACACCGAGTGGGCCGCCTACGGGCCCGGCACCGCCCGCGTCGCGACCGCGTTCGCCGCCGGTGTCAACGCGTACATCGAGCTGTGCGAGCGGCGGCCGGAGCTGCTGCCGCCGGAGTTCGCCGCGCTCGGGCACCGGCCGGGCCGGTGGCGGCCCGAGGACGTGGCGGTGATCCGCAGCCACGGCCTGTTCGGCAACGTCGAGCAGGAGGCGGCCAGGGCCCGGACGCTGCACGCGTTCGGGCCCGAGGTGGAGGACCTGCGCCGGGTCAGGGAGCCCGCCCGCGCCCTGCGCGTACCCGAGGGTCTCGACCTGTCCGCCGTCACGGAGGACGTGCTCGCGGTGTACCGGCTGGCCACCTCGCCGGTCGACCTCGCCGCACCCGGCGCGCCGAAGCCCCGGATCCGGCCGGAGGGCAGCAACAGCTGGGTGGTCGGCCCCGGCCGCACCGCCACCGGGCGGCCGCTGCTCGCCAACGACCCGCACCGCGCGGTGACCCTGCCCTCGCTGCGGCGCCTGGTGCACCTGTCCGCGCCCGGCCTCGACGCGATCGGCGCGGGCGAACCGGCGCTGCCAGGGCTTTCCGTGGGCCACAACGGGCGGCTGGCGTTCGGTCTGACCTTCTTCGCCGCCGACCAGGAGGACCTGTACGTCTACGAGACCGATCCGGCGGACCCGACCCGCTACCGCCACGACGGCGGCTGGGTCCCGATGCGCCGGGTGCGCGAGCGGATCCCGGTGGCGGGCGCGGAGCCGGTGGAGGTGGAGCTGTGGTTCACCCGGCACGGCCCGGTGGTGCACCGCGACCCCGGGCGGCGGCGGGCGTTCGCCGTGCGGGCCGCCTGGCTCGAACCCGGGATGGCCCCCTATCTGGGCGGCCTCGGCCTGCTGCGGGCCCGGACCAGCGAGGAGTTCCTGGCCGCGCTCGACCACTGGGGCGCGCCCGGCGAGAACATGGTGTGGGCGACGGCCGACGGCACCATCGGCATGCGGCCCGCCGGACGCGTCCCGGTCAGGACCGGCTGGGACGGGCTGCTCCCGGTCCCGGGCGACGGGCGGTACGAGTGGGCCGGAACGCTCCCCGCCGACGCGCTGCCGGTCGTGATCGACCCGCCGGAGGGGCTGCTGATCGGCGCCAACGAGATGAATCTGCCCGCGGACTTCCCGCACGACCGCCACCCCGTCGGCTTCGACTGGGACCACCGCCACCGCTACGAACGCATCGCCGAGGTGCTGCGCGGGGCCGAGAACGTGACCGTCGAGGACTGCGTACGCCTCCAGGCCGACACCGTGAACCACTCGGGCCGGTTGATCCTGGCCACCCTGGCGGGCCTGGCCGCGCGCCTCGGGGACGCCTCGGCCGCCGAGCCGAACCCGCATCCTGGCCCGCACCCGGGCGGCCCCGCGTTCCCTCGCGCCCTCGCCCTGCTCCGCGACTGGGACGGCGACGAGCGGGCCGACTCCGGCGCGGCCGCCCTGTTCCAGATCTGGCAGCACCGGCATCTGCGCCCGGCGCTGCTGCGGCACGCCCTCACCCCGCTGGTCCCGGCCGCCGATCTGCCGGACGCGCTGGCCCTGCTCCTGGTGGACGAGGAGCTGGGCGCGGACGTGCGCACCGATCTGGCGCTGCTCGCGGAGCTCGGCGGTGCCCAGGAGGGCCAGCGGCCCGATCCGACCGCCCCGGGCGCGCTCGACCGCATCCTCGCCCGCACGCTCGGCGCGGCCTGGGCCGAGACCGCGGCCCTGCTCGGCCCGGACCCGGCGCGCTGGCGCTGGGGGGACCTGCACCACGCGGCGCCCGCGCACCCGCTCACCGGCCTGGTCGGCGACCCGCTCACCGAGCTGTTCCCCCGGCTGCCCCGCCGGGAGCGCGGGGGCGGCGGCGACACGGTCCTGAACACGAGCTACGACGAGGCGTTCCGGCAGCAGGAGGGCGCGAGTTTCCGGGTCGTCGTCGACGTCGGGGCCTGGGACCTGTCCCGGGTGGTGAACTCCCCCGGCCAGTCCGGGCGGCCCGACAGCCCGCACTGGGACGACCTGTACGACACCTGGGCGGCGGACGGCTCGTTCCCGCTGCACTACAGCCGCGCCGCGGTCGAGGCGCACACCCGCACCCGTGTCATCCTCTCCCCGCAAGGGGTCCCGACGGCCCGGACAGTCCCGGCGGCCCGGACGGTCCCGACCGGCACGTGGAGGAAGAAGCGTCGATGACAGCGAGGACGACGGAGGCGTACCGCGCCTATCTGGTCGGCTTACCGGCCGCCCTGGCGGCGACCGCCCTGTGGGGGTTCACCTTCCTCGGGCCCGCCGCCGTGGCCCCGGTCAACGTCTACTGGCTGGTGGTGGGCCGGTACGCGGTGTTCGGGCTGATGTCCCTGGCCGTGCTGCTGGTCCGGCGCGGCGGAGCGCGCGGCGGGCTGCGCGCGCTCGGCACCCGGCGGCTGCTGACGGCCGTCCATCTGGGCGTGGTCGGCTACATCGGCTTCTATCTGCTCCTCGCGATGTCCGCCGAGCTGGGCGGCGGGGTGCTCGCCTCGACGATGACCGGTCTCATCCCGCTGATGGTCACCCTGGTGTCGAACCGGCTGGAGAAGGTGCTCGCCTGGCGGCGGCTCGCGCTGCCGGTGGTGGTGATCTCGGTGGGGCTGCTGCTGGTCAACGGCGCCGATCCGGCGGGGCGGACCGCGAGCGGCCGTGACCTCGCCCTTGGCGCGGCCTTGGGCTTCCTGTCCGCCGCGGCCTGGTCGTACTTCGTCATCGTCAACCGCCGCGCGCTGCGGGCCGACGGCCGCCCCGCCGTGGACGGCACCACCTGGACGGCCTGCATCGGCCTCGGGGCCTGTGTGGGGTCGCTGTTCCTGCTGCCGCTCGCGGTGGGCGGCGGCGGGCCCTCGCCGGTGTCGGACGCCGGGGTGCTGTGGCCGTTCCTCGGGTGGTGCGTGGCGCTCGCCGTGCTCGGCTCGTGGTGCGCGACCTGGTTCTGGAACCTGGCGTCCGAGCGGCTCCCGGCCACCGTGATGGGGCCGGTGATCGGCATGGAGGCGGTCTTCGGCGCCGCGTTCAACCTGCTGTGGGAGGGGCGGACGCCGACCTTCCACGAGCTGTGGGGCGGGCTGCTGGTGGTCGCGGGGGTGCTGCTCGCCTCGTACCTCTTCAACCGGGCCGGGCTCACCCGGGACGGCGCCGGGACACCGGCCCCCGCCCGGGCGGCCGCGCCCGAGGATCCGGTGCCCGCCCGCGCGGATCGCGCCTGAGCCACCCGTACGGCTCCGGGGTCACCCGTACGGAAAAGTGCGGGGCAGCCGTTCCAGGCCGCCCCGCACTCCTCGTACAGCGCACTCCTCGTACCGCATCGGCCTCGAAGGCCCGTCCGGTCAGACCTGGAGGTCGAGATCGGGCCCTATCCGGTTGCGGACGGCCGTCTGGACCTCGGCCTCCTCGGCGGGGTCCGCGGCGAGCCGGCGCAGCCGGTCGGCGACCCGTACGTCTCCGGTCTCGGCGTACTGCGCGGCGACCTCGCGGGTCGTCTCCTCGCAGTCCCACAGGCACTCGACGGCGAATCCGGTGGGGAAGCCGGAGTCGGTGGCGGCGAGGGCGACGGCGGTACGGCCGCGCAGCTGGGAGGAGGCCGTCTCGCGGTAGATGTGGCGCAGCACGGGCGCGGCGCAGGCGATGCCGAGCCGGCCGGCGCCGTCGACCAGCGGGTAGAGGGCGGGGGTGTCGGGACCCTGGGCGCGCACGGTCTCGCGGAGGGCGCCGAGGACGAAGGGGGAGTCCTCGGAGCCGCCGCGGCAGGCGAGCGTCCCGGCGGCGGCGCTGCCGAGGGCGTCGGGCCGGTGGATCCAGCGGCGGGCGCGGTCGACGGCGGCCTCGCCGCTCATCCGGCGGTACGCGGTGACGGCGGCCTCCGCCACGGTGGGGGAGCCGTCGGCGACGGCGTGTTCGACGAGGTCGAGGACGGCGGCGTCCTGGGTCTCGGCGAGGTGGTGCAGGGCGGCGACGCGGGCGCCGTCGGGGCCGCTGCGGGCGGCCGTGAGGATGGCCGGGCGGTCGTCGGGACCGGCGACGGCGGTGAGGCAGCGGGCGGCCGCCCCGTGCAGTTCGGCGCCGCGCTCGTGGCCCTCCTGGGCCCAGTCGAGGACGGCCCGGACGCTCCAGCCGGGGCGCGGCCCGGTGGGCCGGAGCTGGCGCTGCCAGCGGTCGAAGGAGCCCTGTTCGCGGGCGGCGCGGATGCGGGCGCCCACGGACTCCCGGGGATCCTCGCCCCACAGGCGCCAGGGCCGGGGCTCGTAGGCGTCGCGGACGGCGGCGGCCAGCTCGGCCTCGCCGTCGGCGGTGGCCGGGAACCGGGCGAGCACGGGCTCGGCGAGGGCGCGCAGGCCCGCGTCGTCGTCGCGCAGCGCCAGCTCGTCCAGGGCCCAGGCCCAGTTGGTGCCCACGGCGGCGTAGCGCCGGAGCAGGGTCAGGGCGTCCTTGCGGCCGTAGGCGGCGAGGTGGCCGAGCACGGACAGCGCGAGGCCGGTCCTGCACTCCTCGGTGTCGAGGTGGTCCTCGACCGAGAACAGGTGCGCCTCGATCTCCTCGAGGCCCGCGTGGAGGTCGAGGTAGAGCCGGGCGTAGTAGAGGGAGCGGTTCTCGACCCGCCAGTCGGGGCGGGGGTCGTCGAGCACGCAGTGGCTGAGGGCCGCGAGGGCCTCGTCGCGCGGCGCGGCGAGCGCGTGGAGGGTGCCGTCGCCGCGGCCCCGCTGCAGCAGACCGAGCAAGGTGCCGCTCGGCGCTATGACTGGATCGAACATGGAAGACGCCTCACATCAAGCTGTCGACACGACCGGGGGGAATCCGGGATGAACCGGGTCAGGCTGTTCGCCTAGGCCGTGCGGCAACATGTCGGGCCGCCCGTCGTCCTGCGCTTGTCCGTGACCATCTTCCGCTGCCTCTCGTCCGTGGCCCCCTGTGGGCCCGTCGTCATGATGACCCACCCATTTCGCCACCGCGACCACATTTACGGCGCCGCCCCACCTGGGATTCAGCCGTCGTTCACCGGGCGGCGAACAGCTCCAGGAGTTCCGTCTTCCCGAACATCCGGGCCGTATCCACCGCGGACGGAGTTCCGGCTTCCGGATTCGCGCCGCCGGCGAGGAGCGCGCGGATCACGGCGTCCTCCCCCTTGAAGACGGCGCCCGCGAGCGGGGTCTGACCGCGGTCGTTGGCGCGGTCGGCGTCGGCGCCGTGGGCGAGCAGGGCGGCGACCGCCCCGGCGTGCCCGTGGTAGGCGGCGAGCATCACGAGCGAGTCGCCCTTCTCGTTGCTGAGGTCCGCCGGGACGCCGGCGTCGAGGTAGGCGGCCAGGGTCACGGCGTCGCCGGTGCGGGCGAGGCCGAAGACCTTCCCGGCGAGCTCGATCAGCTCCGGGTCGACGGTCTCGTGCAGCTCCGGGGCGACGGTCTCGTGCTCAGGGGTGCCGTGCTCGCTCATGGTGGTGCCTGCCTCTCTTTTCCGCTGCCCGCACGCCGAGCGGGGCCGTACGAGTGAATCGACAGGGTACTGCCCGTCGGACGACATGAGGGGGCGGTCCGGCGGCAAGGATCATCGCGGTCCTGGCCGGGACCCGCGCACTACCTCAGCCGGAGCGTTTCGCCACCCGGAACGGGCCCTGGCGTCCGCCGGTCAAGTGATATCGCCGGTGATTCACCCATTTACACCTTTAGTCACATAGATACTTGCTGTGAACCTGGAAGGACTCAAGGTGACTGTCCCCTCAACCAGGAGAACACCTCATGATCCTGTCCATCTCAGGCGTGGTCCTGCTCGGCATCATCTGCTTCCTGTTCTTCAAGAAGGACGGCATGAAGGCGTCGCACGCCCTCGTCAGCGCGCTCTTCGGCTTCTACCTCGCCGGCACGGCCATCGCGCCCAGCATCACCGCCGGCGGCCAGAGCCTCGCCAGCCTCCTGGGCGGGATCAAGTTCTGACCCTCCTCCATCCCTTCCACCTCTTCAGGAGTACGACGTGGCCCGGCGACCACTCCCCCGCATTCTGAGCAGCGGCAGCGCACAGATCGCTCGCAGCCGAGAGATCGCGCGCACGGCCGCCGACAGCGCCACCGATGTGCTCCATCCGCTGATCACCATCTCGCGTGGTCTGCGGAAGCTGGCCGCGACCGCGCGCGCCAAGTGGGCCGCGACCCCCAAGGAACGGCGGGGTCCCACGCTGTTCCTGGTCGCGGCCTGCCTCGTGGTCGTCGCCCTCGTGCCGTACGGCCCGCTGCTCGCCCTCGTGGCGCTGATGGGCGTGGCCGCCTGGCGGGGACATGAGCGCCCGGTCGTCAAGACCGGGCCCGACGACGCGGAGGTCGCCCGGCTCAAGGGCCTCTACGAAGCGCTGGTGCCCTACCTGTCGCTGCCCGAGGACCCCGAGCCGCTGTTCGCCCACGGCGGCGACTGGAGCGCGGCCTTCGCCGACCACGCCTTCGACGAGGACGGCCGGCTCACCCGGCTGCGGATCTCCTACCCCCCGTACTTCACCGACGGCGAACCGGCCGCCAGGGCCCGGGTCGAGCAGCTGCTGCACGCCAAGTCGGGCCGCGGCCGCGAGTACCTCTTCGACTGGGACGAGGAGGGCAACCGGCTCACCATGCGGGTGCTGCCCGCGCTCTCCACGGCGATCGCCGCCCAGCGCTTCGTGACCGTGCCCGGCGAGACCGTGCTCGGCTTCACCGACGCCGACGCGGTCCAGCGGACCGTGCCGGTCCAGGCGTCCGACGGCACCGAGGACGCCCCCGCCGTCGTCTGGCGCACCGGCCCGCGCTCCACCGAGCCGCACCTGCTCGCGGTCGGCCAGCCGGGCAGCGGCACCAGTTCGCTGCTGCGCTCGATCGCCCTGCAGGCGCTGCCGTACGGCGACGTCCTGATCGTCGAGGGCAGCGGCACCGGCGAGTACGCGTGCCTGGTCGGCCGGGACGGCGTGCTGGCCGTCGAATGCGGTCTGACCGGCGCCCTGGCCAGCCTGGAGTGGGCGGCGCACGAGACCGAGCGGCGGCTGATCGCCGCCAACCGGGCCCGGCAGTCCGGGCTCGCGGCCCCCGAGGACACCCGGCGCCCGCTGTGGATCCTGCTCGACCGGCCCAGCGTGCTCGGCCACCTGGCCGCCGCCGACGGCCGGCCCGACCCGCAGGACCTGCTCCAGGTGCCGCTGCGGCACGGCCGGGCCGCGTCGGTCACGGTGGTGGTCGCCGAGCAGTTCGACTGCCTGGACGCGCTGACCGAGACGGTACGGAGCCACACCCGCGCGCGCGTGGTGCTCGGCCCGGCCGCCCCTGAGCTGATCGGCCACGTCCTGGGCGCCGCCCCGCACACCACCCCGGTGCCGGACGTCCCGCCCGGCCGCGGCTACGCCCGGCTCGGCGCCGGACCGGTGCTCCGGCTCCAGGTCCCGGCCACCCCCGACCCGTACGACGACGCCACCAGCGCCGCGCACCGGCAGGCCGTCCTGGAACTGCTGCCCGCGCGGCGGACGGCCGAGACCGCCGCCGCGGTCGCCACGGCGCCGGGCTCGGCCCCGGAGCCGGACCTCGACCTGGACGCGGACACCGCGCCGACGATCCGCACCGAGGTGGCCCCGGCCGGGCTGCCGTCCCCGGTGCCCGCGGAGGGCTGAGCACCCACGAGGACGGGCGAGGGCGGCCGCACCCGCGGGGGGTGCGGCCGCCCTCGTCGTTCGTCGTTCGTTCGTCGTTCCTGTCTCCGGTCGGGCGCTCGGCGGGTGCTCAGGCCACGAAGGAGCGCGGGCCCTCGGCGACCCCGGTGCCCGCCCCGGACTCCACCAGACGGGCCGCCGCCGCGAGCCGGGCCGCGGCCTCGTCGGCGACCGGGCCGCCGACCGTGAACGGCAGCCGGACATACCCCTCGAAGGCGCCGTCCACGCCGAACCGGGGCCCCGACGGCACCCGGACCCCGACCCGCTCGCCGACCTCGGCGAGCCGGGAGCCGGACAGACCGCCGGTGCGCACCCAGAGCGTCAGACCGCCGCGCGGCACCACGAACTCCCACTCGGGCAGCTCCCGGCGCACCGCGGTCACCAGGGCGTCCCGGTTCTCCCTGGCCTGGGCACGGCGCAGCCCGACGGCCTCGGTCCAGCCGCCCGTCCGCATCAGCCAGTTGACCCCGAGCTGTTCCAGGACGGGGGTGCCCAGGTCCGCGTACGCGCGGGCGGCGACCAGCGAGCGGATGACGTCGGGCGCGGCCCGCACCCAGCCGATCCGCATGCCCGCCCAGAACGCCTTGCTGGCCGAGCCGACGGTGATCACGGTGGAGCCCGCCGGGTCGAAGGCGCAGACCCGGCGGGGCATCGCCACGTCGTCGTCGAGGTGGAGCTCCGTCATGGTCTCGTCGACCACCAGGACCGTCCCGGCCGAGCGGGCCGCCTCGACCAGGCCGCGGCGCTGGTCCTCGTCGGCGAGGGCGCCGGTGGGGTTGTGGAAGTCGGCGACGACGTACGCGAGGCGCGGCGCCGCGTCCCGAAGGACCTGGCGCCAGCGGGCCAGGTCCCAGCCGCCGAGCCCCTCGGCCATCGCGACCGGCACCAGACGGGCCCCGGCCTCGCGCATCAGCTGGAGGATGTTGGCGTACGAGGGCGACTCGACGGCGATCCGCTCGCCGCGGCCCGCGAAGAGGTGGCAGATCGCGTCGATGGCGCCCATCGCGCCGGTGGTGACCATGATCTGCTCGGGCATGGTGGGGATGCCGCGTTCGGTGTAGCGGTCGGCGAGCATCTGGCGCAGCGCGGGCAGGCCCGCCGGGTAGTCGCCGTGGGTGTGGGCGTACGGCGGCAGTTCCTCCAGGGCGCCCTGGATGGAGCGGGTGAGCCAGGGCTCGGGCGCGGGCAGCGCGGCGCAGCCGAGGTCGATCATGGAACCGAGGGACTCCGGCGGCAGCGGTTCGAGGCCGCGGGCGGGCAGCGGGTTCCCGGCCGGCACGGCGGTCCAGCTCCCGGCGCCGCGCCGGGACTCCAGGAAGCCCTCGGACCGCAGCGCCTCGTAGGCGGCGGCCACGGTGGTGCGGCTGACGGTGAGGGACACGGCCAGCTCGCGCTCGGCGGGCAGCCGGGCGGCGACCGGGACCCGGCCCTCCAGGACGAGGAGCCGGATGCCGTCGGCGAGGGCCCGGTAGGCGGGCGGCTTCCTGATGCCGGGCGTGGCGGGCTTGGGCTGCTGCGCCTGGAGCTGCCGGGCGAGCTGCGCGGGCCCCACGGCCGAGGTCCACTGAGCCATGGAAATCAGTCCACCTTCCGCGAATTGGCCATGGTTGGCTGGTTGTCCCCCGCCACAGAGTGGCATGAGCCAGTCCACCATCACCAGTCAGGTCCGTCGAGCGGACCACCGGAAACCTTCAGAAACAGGGGGCCGTCCCATGTCCATCGCCTCCGGCGTCCCGGATCCGGGTCCCGGCACCGCAGCTGGTGCAGGCCCGGGTCCGGATGCCCGTCCGCGCGGCCGCCGGCTGCCGCGCCGTCTCGTCCAGCTCTACGTGGGGCTCGCGCTGTACGGCGTGAGCTCGGCGCTGCTCGTACGCGGCGGGCTCGGCCTCGAACCCTGGGGTGTGCTGCACCAGGGCATCGCCGAGCGCACCGGGCTGAGCATCGGGGTCGTGTCGATCATCGTCGGCGCGGTGGTGCTGCTGCTGTGGATCCCGATCCGGCAGCGGCCAGGACTCGGCACCGTGTCCAACGTCTTCGTCATCGGCATCGCCATGGACGGCACCCTGGCGCTCGTGCCCGAGCTCGACGGACTCCCGGCCGGGATCACCCTGATGGTCCTCGGCATCCTGCTCAACGGCCTGGCCACCGGCCTCTACATCGCCGCCCGCTTCGGCCCTGGCCCGCGCGACGGCCTGATGACCGGCCTGCACCGGCTGACCGGCCGCTCGATCCGGCTGGTGCGGACCTTGATCGAGATCGCGGTGGTGGCCACCGGCTTCGCCCTCGGCGGCTCGGTGGGCGTGGGCACGGTGCTCTACGCGCTGTCGATCGGCCCGCTGGCGCAGTTCTTCCTGCGGCTGTTCGCGGTGCCGGAGCGGGAGACGGCGGGGGGCGGGGGCGGGCCTGGGGGTGCGTCGGTTGGATCCAACATCCCGGATCTGGGTACCGGATCCACCGTCCTGGATGCTGGATCCAATCTCCGGGATTCTGGATCCACCGTCCTGGATTCTGGATCCAACATCCGGGATATCGGATCCGGATCCCACGCCTCGGATCCTGGATCCGACGTCCGGGATATCGGATCCGACATCCGGGCTCCTGGATCCAATGTTCAGGATCCTGGATCCAGCCCCGTCGTCTCCCCGACACCGGAGCAGGCGATACTGCGCCCGTGACTCGCGTACGCCACCCCTATCTCGACCACCCCTCCCCCATCCCCTTCGCCCACCGCGGCGGCACGGCGGACGGCCTGGAGAACACCGCGGAAGCCTTCCGAAGGGCCTCCGCGGCCGGTTTCCGCTACTTCGAGACCGATGTCCACACCACCGCCGACGGCAGGCTCGTCGCCTTCCACGACTCCACGCTCGACCGGGTCACCGACACCGGCGGCCGGATCAGGGACCTGCCCTGGGCCGAGGTCAAGGAGGTCAGGGTGGCGGGCAAGGAGCCGCTGCCGCTGTTCGAGGACCTTCTGGAGGAGTTTCCCGAGGCCCGCTGGAACGTGGACCTGAAGGCGGAGTCCGCGATGGTCCCGCTGCTCGACCTGATCAGCCGGACCGGCGCCTGGGACCGGGTCTGCGTGGGCTCCTTCACCGAGGGCCGGATCGCCCGGGCCCAGCGGCTCGCCGGGCCCCGCCTCGCCACCTCGTACGGCGTGCGGGGCGTGCTCGGTCTGCGGCTGCGTTCGCTCGGCATCCCGGCGGCGCTGCGCGCGGGGGCGGTCGCCGCCCAGGTGCCGGAGCGTCAGTCGGGCATCCCCGTGGTGGACCGGCGCTTCGTGCGCGAGGCGCACGCGCGCGGGCTCCAGGTGCACGTCTGGACCGTGAACGAGCCGGAGCGCATGAACGCTCTCCTCGATCTCGGAGTGGATGGCATCATGACCGATCATCTGGAGACGCTGCGCGCGGTCATGACCGAGCGGGGTGTGTGGGTCTGAGCACCCATCGCCCGGGCGCGCGTCCCGGTCACGGGGACACGGGGACCGACGAGGGGGCAGCGGCCATGACCGCCGACACCACAGAACCGCCCGGCGGCACGCCGGGCCACGCGGCGGACGGGCCGGCCGATCCGGCCGAGCGCCGCCGGGAGCAGCGCGGCTGGTACTTCTACGATTTCGCCTGCTCGGTCTACTCGACCAGCGTGATCACCGTGTTCCTGGGGCCCTATCTGACCTCGGTGGCCAAGGCCGCGGCGGACGCCGACGGGTTCGTGCACCCGCTGGGCGTGCCGGTGCGGGCCGGTTCCCTCTTCGCGTACACCGTCTCGGTCTCGATCGTGGTGGCGATCCTGCTGATGCCGCTGGTGGGCGCGGTGGCGGACCGTACCGGCCGGAAGAAGCCGCTGCTCGCGGCGGCGGCGTACACCGGCGCGGCGGCCACCACGGGGATGTTCTTCCTCCAGGGCGAGCGGTATCTGCTCGGCGCGTTCCTGCTGATCGTGGCGAACGCGGCGCTCTCGGTGTCGATGGTGCTCTACAACGCCTATCTGCCGCAGATCGCGGAGCCGGACGAGCGGGACGCGGTCTCCTCGCGCGGCTGGGCGTTCGGGTACACCTCGGGGGCGCTCGTCCTGGTCCTGAACCTGGTGCTCTACACCGGTCACGACTCGTTCGGCCTCACCGAGGGCGCGGCCGTGCGGATCTGTCTGGCCTCGGCGGGGCTGTGGTGGGGGGCGTTCACGCTCGTGCCGCTGCGCCGTCTGCGCGACCGCCGCGCGGCCGTGGACCCGGCGGCCGGCAAGATCGCCGAGGGTGCGGTGGGCAGCGGCTGGAAGCAGCTGCGGGCGACGCTGCGCGACATGCGCCGCCATCCGCTGACGCTGGCGTTCCTGCTGGCCTATCTGATCTACAACGACGGCGTGCAGACGGTGATCTCGCAGGCGTCCGTGTACGGCTCCGAGGAGCTGGGCCTCGACCAGACCACGCTGATCACGGCCGTCCTGCTGGTACAGGTGCTCGCGGTCGCGGGGGCACTCGGGATGGGGCGGCTCGCCCGTTCGTACGGCGCCAAGCGGACCATTCTGGCCTCGCTCGCGGTGTGGACGGCCATCCTGGTGGCGGGTTACTTCCTGCCCGCCGACGCGCCGGTGTTCTTCTACTGCCTTGCGGCGGCGATCGGCCTGGTCCTGGGCGGCAGCCAGGCGCTCTCGCGCTCGCTGTTCTCGCATCTGGTGCCGCGCGGCAAGGAGGCCGAGTACTTCTCCGCGTACGAGATGAGCGACCGCGGACTGAGCTGGCTGGGGCCATTGGTGTTCGGTCTCGCGTATCAGCTGACCGGGAGCTACCGGGATGCCATCATCTCCCTGGTGATCTTCTTCGGCGTCGGCTTCGTGCTGCTCGCGCGGGTGCCCGTGCGGGCGGCGGTGGCCGCCGCGGGCAATCCTGTACCCGCCCGGATTTAGACGCGGGAGTGAAAGGGCGGTAGTGTACGCCTTTGGCCTGCCAGGCGGACCGTTACTGCGTGCCGCTTTAGTGAAGACGCTGAGTGACATCTACTGTCAGATGTGACAAAACGGGCACTGGTGGGTACAAAAAGGGGCGGCACGACGGGCGACGCATGACCCGGAACGGGAATCTTTACCGCCGACCGGACGTTGACCGGATGACGACGACAGCGACACCTGTCCTGTGGGCGACAAGCCCGGGAGGCACGATTCATGAGTGAGCGAGCTCTTCGCGGCACGCGCCTCGTGGTGACCAGCTACGAGACCGACCGCGGCATCGATCTGGCCCCGCGCCAGGCGGTGGAGTACGCATGCGAGAAGGGGCATCGTTTTGAGATGCCCTTCTCGGTCGAAGCGGAGATTCCGCCGGAGTGGGAATGCAAGGTCTGCGGAATCCAGGCTCTCCTGGTGGACGGAGACGGTCCCGAGGAGAAGAAGGCGAAGCCTGCGCGTACGCACTGGGACATGCTCATGGAGCGGCGTACCCGCGAGGAGCTCGAGGAGGTGCTGGCCGAACGGCTGGCCGTCCTGAGGTCCGGCGCCATGAACATCGCGGTGCACCCGCGCGACAGCCGTAAGTCCGCCTGACGGACCGACGGCGGCCGCACGGCCACGCGAAACAACAAGAGATAACGCCGCGGGGCCCGGTACACATCGTGTACCGGGCCCCGCGGCGTTTCCCGTGCGCGCGGGCGGGCGCGCACCGACCGCCCGGCCCTCACCGGTCCCCGGTACACGCCCGCACCGCGGCGGACGGGCCTGCGGTGCGGGTGGCGGGGCGCCCGGCGAGGGGCGTCGGGCTCAGGGCATCAGGGGCGGACGGGAGTCCTGGGGCCTGGACGGCCCCTGAGGGGCGTCCTCGCGGACGACCTCACCCTGCACGACCTTCCCGTCCGGCCGGTGAATCCGCGCCTGCTGGAAGGCATCCTGGAGACTGCCGGGCGGCGCGGCGGCCATCCGGCGCTCGGCGGTGCGCTCCGCGTACCGTCCGACGGCCGACCTGACCTGCGGAATCAGCAGGAGCAGGCCGAGGGCGTCGGAGATCAGGCCGGGGATCATCAGGAGCAGGCCGCCGAGCATCAGGAAGCCGTTGCGGTCCTCGGTGGCCGCCTTGTCCGGCGCCGTGGGCGCCTCGCCGCGCTGGGCGGCCTCCTGGGCGCGCTGGAAGGTGCCGGTGAGGTTGGCGAAGGCGCGGCGCCCGGCCCGCTTGATCACGGTGCCGCCGAGCACGGCGCCACCGACCAGGAGCAGCAGGACGGTGAGGCCGCCGGCCGCCTTCGCCACGACCGTGAGCAGCCAGATCTCCAGGACCAGCCACGCCGCGAAGGCCAGCGGGACGTAGGTGCGCGCGCGGGAGCGCTTGGGGGCAGGGGTGGGCGGTACGCCGGTCGTCATGGTCCCCAGTGTGCCTGGCGGGCCGCGGGAACGTCGTAAAGGAAAGATCAGTACGGCCGTCGTACGGGGCGGCCCCCGCACGGACCGCCGGGCCGCCGGAGCGGCGCCTTCAGGGGCGCCTTCACGAGCCTTCAGGGGAGCCCGAGAACCTCCGGGAGCTTCCGGAGGACGTACGGACGCCTCAGGAGGACTTGCGGCCGAGCAGCTTGCCGACCTTCTCGGCGCGGGCGGTCAGGCCCCAGCCGGTGACCCGCCACAGCGCCTCGACCACGATGTTGCGGCTCATCTTGGAGTCGCCGACCTCGCGCTCGACGAAGGTGATGGGCACCTCGACGACGTGGAAGCCGGCGGCGACCGCGCGGCGGGCCAGGTCGACCTGGAAGCAGTAGCCGGCCGAGGCGACGTCGTCGAGGCCGAGGCCGAGCAGGGTCTCCTTGCGGAAGGCCCGGTAGCCGCCGGTGACGTCGCGGATCGGCACGTCGAGCATGACGCGGGAGTACAGGCTGCCGCCCCGGGAGATGAACTCGCGGGACTTGGGCCAGTTCACGATCCGGCCGCCGGGCACCCAGCGGGAGCCGAGCACCAGGTCGGCGCCCTTGAGCGCGGTGAGCAGCCGGGGCAGCTCCTCGGGCTGGTGGGAGCCGTCGGCGTCCATCTCGACGAGGACGTCGTACCCGTGCTCCATGCCCCAGCGGAATCCGGCCAGGTAGGCGGCGCCGAGGCCCTCCTTGCCCTTGCGGTGCAGGACGTGCACGTGGTCGTCGTCCGCGGCGAGCTCGTCCGCGTACTTGCCCGTGCCGTCGGGGCTGTTGTCGTCGGCGACGAGAATGTGCGCCTCGGGGACCGACTCCCGTACACGGGAGACGATCGGCTTGATGTTGTCCGCCTCGTTGTACGTGGGGATGATCACCAACGCCTTGCCGAGCGGGCCGTAACGCCTCTGGCCACCGTCGTTCACTACTGCCCCTTCGGATACATACGCGAGCCCCCACCATAGCGAGCCATGCGCACGGGGTGCGGGATCGGGGCCCGGCGTCCTTCGGGCCGACCCGGGATCCGCTGGCTGCGGATCGACCGAGGCCGTTGTCTACTGAACGCCGGGGCCCCACCCGGGTCGCACCCTCCGCCGGAAAAACCTTCCCTCGCCCCCGAGGCGCGGGCGGCGTTCGGTGCCAGCGTGGAGGTTTGAAACCGGTCGGACGTCCTTGGTGGACTCGCCGAACCTACCGGCCGGTGGCGGTCCGCTGTCAACACCCGTTTGACCTGCGGTGATGAACCGTCTCTGCAGGACAGGGACGAAGATCCGCAGGTCGCGGGCGAACTCGACACAGTTCGAGTCAGGAATCGAAATGCCCCGACGTCACTCGTTCGGCCGTACGAACACGGTTTGTCCGGAGACGACCGTCTCCAGGCAGACGGGCAGCGGGCCACCAGGGGACAGATCGGGCAGACCGGGCGTGCCGGAGCGCGGGTCGGTCGACCAGCGGGCCACCCGGTCGTCCGGCGCCTGCACGACGAGCTCGCCGGTGCGCCAGATCGCGTAGTCGGCGGGGGCACCCGGCACCAGGGTGCCCGCGTCGTCCCGGCCGACCGCGCGCCAGCCGCCCCGGGTGTGCGCGGTGAAGGCGGCGCGCACCGAGATCCGGTGCTCGGGCGTCCGGTGGAAGGCGGCGGCCCGTACCGTCCCCCACGGGTCGAGCGGGGTCACCGGGCTGTCCGAACCGAAGGCGAGCGGCACGCCCGCGCGGAGCAGCGCCGCGTACGGGTTGAGGGTGCGGGCCCGGTCGGCGCCGAGCCGGTCGGCGTACATGCCGCCCTCGCCGCCCCAGTACGCGTCGAAGGCGGGCTGCACGGAGGCGGTGAGGCCCAGCTCGGCGAAGGCCGCGATGGCGTCGGGCCCGACCATCTCGGCGTGCTCGACACGGTGCCGGGCGGACCGGATCCGGGCCAGGCCCAGCTTCTCGGCGGCGGTCCGGACGCCCTCGACGACCGCGTCCACGGCGGCGTCCCCGATGGCGTGGAAACCGGCCTGGAGGCCCGCCTCGGTGCAGCCGACCACATGGGCGGCGATCGCCGCCGCGTCCAGGTGGGCGGCGCCGGTCCCGGCCCGGTCGGCGTAGTCGTCGTGCAGGCAGGCGGTGTGCGAGCCGAGCGAGCCGTCGGCGAACAGGTCGCCCGCCGCGCCGAGCGCGCCGAGCGCGCGTGCCCGCTCGATGTCGAGGTCGGCCCAGTAGCCGACGATCCGGGGCCCCGGCTCGGTGCGGGCCAGGTCGAGCAGTCCGGTGAAGTCCTCCTCGGAGGAGATCTCCGGGCCGCCGCACTCGTGCAGGGTGCCGATGCCGAGCGAGGCGGCGTGCTCGCGGGCGGTGCGCTGCGCCTCGGCGCGCTGGCGCGGCGAGAGCGCCGCGTAGGCGGCGGCCCGTACCGCGTGGTGGGCGGCGCCGGTGAGCGGCCGCTGCCCGTCGTGGAAGCCGTCCAGGGCCCGGACGCCGGGCACCAGGTCGAGCAGCGCGGTGGTGACGACGGCCGAGTGCACGTCGATCCGGGTGAGGTAGAGCGGCCGGCCGCCGGTGAGCCCGTCCAGTTCGGCGCGGGTCAACGGGCGGCGCTCGGGCCAGCGGGCGGCGTCCCAGCCGTGCCCGATGAGGATCCGGTCCTCGGGGCGGTCGGCGGCGTACGCGCGGATCCGGTCGGCCGCCTCGGCGAGCGAGGCGGCGGCGGACAGGTCGAGGCCGGTGAGCGCGAGACCGGTCGCGGTGGTGTGCACATGGGCGTCGACGAACGCGGGGGTGACGAGCGCGCCCGCCAGGTCGACGACCTCGTCGACCCCGGCGGCGAAGGCGTCGGCCGCGCCCTCCGAACCCACCCAGGCGACGTGTCCGCGCTCCACCACCATGGCGGTGGCGAAGGGGTCGGCCGGGCTGTGTACTTCTCCACCGCGCAGCAGCACGGTGCGGTGTTCGTTCGCGCTCATCCCACCAGGCTAGGGCGTGCCGGGGAGTGCTCCGCGCCGGGGCCGCGGGGGCGTCGGCGCGGGGCGGGCGGTGCGTCAGACCCGGGGCGGGCGGGCCTCGTACGGGGTGGACAGGACGACGGTGGTACGGCTGGAGACATGGGCCTGCGAGCGGATCCGGCTCAGCAGGTGCTCCAGCTCCAGCGGGGTGGCCACGCGCACCTTGAGGATGTAGTTCTCATCGCCCGCGACGCTGTGGCACGCCTCGATCTCCGGGATGTCGGCGAGCCGGTCGGGGGTGTCGTCGGGGGCGCTGGGGTCGAAGGGTTTCACCGAGATGAAGGCGGTGAGCGGCAGGCCGACGGCCTCCGGGTCGACGACCGCGGCATAGCCGCGGATGACTCCGCGCTGCTCCAGACGACGCACGCGCTGATGCACGGCCGAGGTGGACAGGCCGGTGGCCTTGCCCAGGTCGGTGTAGCTCATGCGCCCGTCCTTGACGAGCAACTCGACGATCTGACGATCCAGCTCCTCCATGCGGTGACCCTAGTGCCCCGGCGGCGCCGGGGCACAGCCGGGGGCCGCGCGAGAACGGGCGGGCGGGCGCGCCCGGGGACGTACACCGCGCGTACGCCGGGCATACGTGGGGCACGCGGGCGGCACCTGCGAGCGGCATGTGACGAACGCCACAGGCGTACCGGAGTCTCGGTCGTGACCTCACGGTTATGCGGCGGGCCGTATGGGAATTGGTTGCTGTGGTCGAGGCCGTTCAGAGCCGACCGACCCGTTCGAGGGGGAGATTCTCCATGCAGGAGCCTGTTGATTCCGTCGACATCGCCGACGAGCTCGACGCGTACGACACCTTTGAGATGTTCCGGGTGATCTGCCCGGACTGTGAGCAGCCGATCGCGCTGCTCGCGGACGAGGACGTCCTGCCGGAGCACGCGCTGTGCCCGACGCCGTGGAACCCCTTCGTCCTCACCGTGTGCTCGGGCACCGGCCGCACGGCGGTCGACACCGACCCGGCGGACGAGACCCTGGAGGTCCAGGAGCAGGACACCGCGCTGCTCCTGACGCTGCCTCAGGGCCTGGACTGGCGGATGCAGCCGTTCTCGCACGTGGGCGGTCCGGGCTCGCGCCCGATCAAGCCGGCCCAGCTGCGCCGCGCGGCCTGAGGCACGTGCCCCGCGCCCCGCGGGGTGGCGGGCCGGTCGGGCGGCCGTGGCCGCCCGCGCCGACCCGCCGGTCTCACCAGTAGTCGCCCCGCACCATCGCCGCGAGGGTGGCGTGGTGCAGGATCAGACCGTCGACGTTCTCACCCTTCGCGGGCACCTCGACCTCGCCGAAGTACGCCTGCCGGTAAGCGATCCTGAGCATCACGATCGCGTGCCGCAGCGCCGCGTACAGGGTGTGGAACTCCATGTCCCGGGGCGTGTGGCCGGTGAGTTCGGCGTACCGCCGCTCGACGGCTTCCCGGCGCAGGAAGTCCGGCAGGCCCGGCTGGCCGAAGCTCACCGTGAGGTCCTGGAAGAAGCGGTGCAGATAGACCGTCCAGCCGAGGTCGACCTCGCGCGGGGCGTACGCCGCCATCTCCCAGTCGAGCACGGCGGCGGGCGTGAACCCGTCGTACACGATGTTCCCGATCCGGGCGTCGCCCCAGTTCAGCACCGCCGGGCCCTCGTCCGCGGGCCAGTGCGCCTCCAGCCAGTCGAAGGCCGACTCGATCAGCGGGGACGGCGCGAGCCCGGCCACCACCCAGGCGTAGTAGGCGCGTTGGGCGTCCACATGGCGGCGCAGCGGACTCCCCTCACCCTGCGACAGCAGGAACTCCGCCCGCTCCGGCGGGAATTGCTGATGCAGCCGGGCGACGATGCCGACCGACTCGGCCTCCAGAGCGGCGCGTTGGGCGTCGTCGGCGGCGTGCAGCCAGTTCCCCTCGTAGGTGTACGGCATGACGTCGGGCGGCACCCGTCCCTCGGCCCGCGCCATCACGAAGAACGGCGCCCCGAGCGGCTCGGGGTCCTCCTCCAGCCACAGCGCCCGGGGCACCGGCAGGTCGGTGTGCTCGCCGACCAGCCGCATCACCGTGTGCTGGCGGGCCATGTCGTACACGGGGAAGACGGTGTACGCAGCGGGGTCGGCCGCGAGCCGGAGCGCGCAGCCGCGCACCGGGGCGTCCGGGTGCTCCAGGTCGAACAGCAGGGTCTCGCTGGACATCCCGTTGGACCCGGGTACGGCGAGCCCGGAGACCCGGGCGCCGGGCAGCCGGGTCGCCAGCCAGGCCCCGAGCCGGCGGCCCAGTTCCTCCGGGTCACGGGTGGTGGTGCGGGGTCGGGGCGCGGTGGCCATGGGCGGGCTCCTTCACGGGGCGGGCGGCACGGGGGCGCGGGTGAGCGGCGGGCGGACGAGGGGCGACGGCTGTGGGTCGGCGGCTACGGGGCGGTGGAGGTGTAGTCGGCGAAGCCGCTGGGGTCGTGGCGGCCGAAGGAGCCGTGCTCGAAGATGCCGTAGCCGATCCGGCCGTCCAGGGTGAAGCGGGCCGCGTGGTCGGTGACGCCGTACGCGGCCATCGGGTGGGCGGCCGGGTCGGAGAGGTCGTACACCCGACGGTCGGTCCAGTCGCGGCCCTGCCAGCTGCCGTGCTGCCAGTCGGTGGCGGGCGGGTATCCGGCGCCGACGGCGAGCGGCGAGGAGGCGAGGATCTCGACGCCGATCTCCAGCGGCTTGCCCGCCGGGTCGGTGAGGTGGACGACGGCCCGTTCCGGGTCGCGGGTGCCGGGGCGGTAGCTGATCTCGGTGCGGGGCCAGCCGAGTTGGGTGTCTCGGTCGCCGTCGCGGACCAGCACCGCCTCGTTGAGGGTGCGGTAGCCGTCCGCGTCCTCCTGGGCGATGACCATCACGAAGCGGTCGTCGAACCGCATGGGTATCCAGAGCCAGTGGAAGCCCTCGGGCCTGAACTCCTCGGCGCGGCCCGGCTCTTCGCCGGGGATCGGCCGCACGCCCCAGCTGCGGTCGCGGGTGCCGGTCCACTCCCCCGCCGTGACGGCGAACTCCTCGCCGCCCGCCCGGATGGCGCCGGTGACATGCCCTGCCTGCACGAAGCGGCGCCCTTCCAGGATCAGCCGCCCGCCGCGCCGCTGGGTGTGGTGCGGCTCCCAGACGGCCGGGAAGTCGCCGGTCCAGGTGAGCTCGAAGGAGAGCCCGTCGGGGTCGGCGGGGTCGGGGTCGCAGGTGAGGGTGAGGCGGCGGAGGGGTTCGTCGACGGTGATCCGGAGCGGGCCGACGGCGAGGTTCATCCGGTCGTCGCCGAGCGCGTCGGAGGCGCGGACGGCGTGCAGCCGGTCGCCGACCCGCAGGGTGGCGTAGGCGTCGACGACCCCGGCGTTGGGGTAGACGCCGAGCCCGGCGATGAGCAGGGCCCTGCCCTGGTGGTCGAGGACGTGGAAGATGCACCGGTCGTAGGCGTTCCGGTCGCCGCTGACGTGGTGCTTCATGGAGAGCGGGGCCTGGTGCACGGGGTATTCGTCGAGCGGTACGGGCCGGTCGTCTGACACGTGTGACCTCCTGGTCGGCGAGCGGGAGTTGACGGTACGTCAGAAACGGTGCGGGAGACCAGAGCCGTGCGGCGTGACGAGGCTCGCGGTCGGGGGCGGGGGTGGGGCCTGGTTGCGGGCCGGGGTGGGGCCGCCGAGGCCGTACGCGTGGCCCGTCGCGGCCGACCCACCCCGGGGACGCGTCGAACTGCCGCTCGAACCGCTCCGGCGGTGACCGTCGACCAGCACCGACCGTTGGTCCGGTCATGACCACGCTGTATACGACACCCAGCGGATACGGCCGACACCGGCAGTCCGCACCGCTCCCGCTCCCCGCAGCCGTCCCGCACCTTGAAGAATCGGTTCAGCAGTTGCCGGCGCCCCTGCCGGTCCCCGCACCCGCTCCCCCCGTCGCGGCGCCCGTTCCGGCGCATGTTGCGGCTCCCGTCCCGATGGCGGTACTCGCCGATCCGCCGATCTACCGGGCGGTCCTCGACCTCTGGGCGAGCCACGGCCGCACCCTGCCGGGCCACCTCGACCAGGAGTGGCGCACGCTGGCCGCGGGACCGGTGTGGGCGGGCCGTACGGTCCGGGTCAGCGGGACGCTGCTCCGGCCAGGGGGTCACGGCGGCCTCTGAGACCGTCGAATCCTAAGATCTCCGGCATGGCCACACGACTTGTGCAGATCAACATGAAGGCTCAGGACGACGCGGCGCTCGGCCGGTTCTGGGCGGAGGCGCTCGGCTGGGGCATCGACAGCGAGGGGCCGGGTGTGACCAACCTCGAACCGGTCGGCTTCACGTACCCCGATCCCACGGCCGTCTGTGTCGACATCATCGCCCGCCACGAGCCCAAGACGGCCAAGAACCGGGTGCACCTGGATCTCGCCAGCACCTCGCTCGCGCACCAGGCGGAGCTGGTCGCGCGCCTGACGGCGCTCGGCGCGACCCCGGCCGACGTGGGCCAGGGCGACGTCCCCTGGACGGTGCTTGCCGACCCGGAGGGCAACGAGTTCTGCGTCCTGGAGCCCCGGCCCCTCTATGAGGGCACCGGGCCGATCGCCGCGGTCGTGGTGGACTGCGCGGACCCGCGCGCGATGGCCGCCTTCTGGGGCGAGGCGATGGACTGGACGGTGCACGAGGTGGCCGACGACCACGCGCGGCTGCGCTCCGCCGCGGAGGTGGGCCCGTACCTGGAGTTCGTCCGCACCCCCGACGCCAAGAGCGGCTGGAACCGCGTCCACCTCGACATCGCCCCGTACCGCGGCGACGACCTGGCGGCGGAGGCGGACCGGCTGCGCGGCCTGGGTGCCACGGACCCCGATTTCGACCAGTCCGAGATCTCCTGGACGGTGCTGGCCGACCCGGAGGGCAGCGAGTTCTGCCTCCTCACGCCCCGCTGACGCGATGCGTTGACTCCTGCCGGCCACGGGCCTACGCTCCGCCCCGCCCGGCCGGTCAGGAGGAGGTACGGATGAGGACGTCCCTGGCGCTCGGCGCGGCGGGCCTGACCCTGCTGCTCCTGACCCTCGCCGCCCCGACCACCCTGGCCCCGCTCGCCCTGTCGGGCCTCACGGGCCTCGCCGGATCCCTGACCCTCCTGGCGGCCTCAGCCCTGACCCGGCCCCGCCCCCACACCCGCCCGACCCGCACGGCCGTCGCCCTCGCCGTCTGCTCCTGCACGGCGACGGCGCTCGGCGGCTATCCGGTGGGCCTGGTCCTGGGCATCGTGGCGATCCTGACGGCGCGGGGCCGCGTCACATCAGACCGAGCTGCGTGACGAACATGGCGAGCACGACCACGAGGGTCCACCCGGCGAGATGCTCCAGGACCTTCGGCCCCTGATCCTTGGGCCCACCGGTCCGCGCACGCAGACGGGCGGCGACATGGGAATTGGCAGTCATACGCCCCACGTTCCCACCGCCCGAGCCGACCGTCAGCGACCCAGATCACCCTGCCGCAGCACCGCTGGTCCACGGCCCGCCGAGCCGGCCCCCAACCGCCGTGCACCGCACGCCAGTCGACCGCCCCGGAGCGAGACGGCACCCCCACCCCCTGTGTCGAACACCACGCCTCTCCACAAACCACCCGGCCCCGCACGATGCCCCTCCCTTCCTTGCGGCGCCCCACGCTCCCAAGCCACCAACGCCGGACACCCACCTCTGCCAAAATGACCCTCATGCGCCACCACCACAGCAGGGGTAAAGCCCAGGCAAAGCCCGCCTGAAGCCGCAGGTCAGGAAGAGTGGTCCCCGCGCGAGCGGGGGTGTTCCGCTGATCTGCGCGCTGTGGGCCGTCGAGAGCGGGTGGTCCCCGCGCGAGCGGGGGTGTTCCGCTGCCGCCCTCGTGCTCGTGGGGCTTCTCGTCGTGGTCCCCGCGCGAGCGGGGGTGTTCCGCCGCACATGCGGCCGAGGTGCCAGCTCATCGGGTGGTCCCCGCGCGAGCGGGGGTGTTCCGTAGGCGGGGCCCGCCTCGTCGCCCAGGCCGCCGTGGTCCCCGCGCGAGCGGGGGTGTTCCGTCCTTGGGCTTGCCGATGATGCTCTGCTGCACGTGGTCCCCGCGCGAGCGGGGGTGTTCCGCAGGGAGCGGACTTCGGTCCGAGCACCTACGTGTGGTCCCCGCGCGAGCGGGGGTGTTCCGCCCATGCCCGCGTCTATCTCGTGCTCCAGACCGTGGTCCCCGCGCGAGCGGGGGTGTTCCGCACCGGGCGGGGTGGCGGCCGGACCGGCTGCGGTGGTCCCCGCGCGAGCGGGGGTGTTCCGTTGTCGCGCACCTCGACGGCTGTCTCCGGCAGGTGGTCACCGCGCGAGCGGGGGTGTTCCGGCACCCGGTAGCGCCGGCCTCTGCGCGTCATCGTGGTCCCCGCGCGAGCGGGGGTGTTCCGCATGGTCCAGGCGATCGCGGAGTACGTCACCGGTGGTCCCCGCGCGAGCGGGGGTGTTCCGGCGATGTTGACGTTGTGCAGACGGGTCCGCATGTGGTCCCCGCGCGAGCGGGGGTGTTCCGGATGACGGACATCAGCACGGAGCCGGTAGTGGGTGGTCCCCGCGCGAGCGGGGGTGTTCCGCCCGGTCGGTGCGAAGGGCCGCGCGAGGCGGAGTGGTCCCCGCGCGAGCGGGGCTAATCCGACGCAGCCGCTCGGGCCCGATACCTGCCGCCGCGGCGCACCCAGCCGCTTCCCACCACACACACCAGTTCACAGCCCGGACCCAGCGCCACCAAAGGCCCACGTGAAGACCACCTACCGTGGCACACGTTCAAGAAGCGCCCCGGCTCCGCAGCGAGCATCAGTCCAGCGGCCCCGCAGCCCGCGACTGAGCACCCACCCCACCCACCCCCGCCTCCTCCGGCCGCATCGCAATCAGCGTGAGCCCGTCGAAATCCACCGGGACTCGGCGTCGTTCACCGGCGGTGAGCAGGGTGTAGCCCTGTTCGTTGGCGTCCGGGTGGGCGAGGAGCGCGGCGCCCGTACCGATGGACGCGCTGACCGTGGCCCACAGTTCGTCGCGGACACGTGCCGAGAGCGAACCGATGTAGATGCCCGGGGCCGGTTCGGTCATCCAGCGGGTGAGGGCGCCCCGCACGTGGTCAGGGACAGCGGTGGTGGCGAGGACGGTCATGGAAGGCATGGTTCGGCTCCGCCCTCCGGCGCACCGGAACTATCGGATGTATCGGACGGCTCCGCCTCGGTCACGACCGTACCGGCGTAGTTGACGCCTGCGGGCACGGAGCCCGTTTCGGGGTCCCAGAGGTTGACCAGTTCGACCGCGTGCCCATCGGGGAGCGGGGCCGTGTCGTCCGGGGAGAGGAGTGTCTGGATGTCGTTGACGATGCGCGGCAGGAGCTTGTAGAGGCGGAGTCCCTCGCGGAAGCTGCGGCGCGCCATGGCTTCGGGTTGGGGCGAGTCGTGCAGCGAGAAGGCAAGAGGAATGGTGAGTTCTGCCTTGTACAGGTCGGCGATGTCGTAGACGAGTGCATGCTGCTTGCCCTGGTGGACGAAGCCGAGGGCGGGTGAGCAGCCGAGGGCGACGATGGCGGCGTGGGTGATTCCGTAGAGGCAGGTGTTGGCGGACGAGAGGGCGAGGTTGACGGGGTCCTGTTGGTCCCAGGCAGCGGGGTCGTAGGAGCGGCGGAAGCGTCCGATGCGATGTTGTTGCGCGAGCAGTTTGTAGAGGGCCTTGACTCGTTGGCCCTCGAGACCGCGCAGGCTGTTGAGGGGGGTGTCCGGAGGGACCGCGATGTTGAAGCGCCGGTGGTACATGCGTTGGGCGACGGCGAGGCGGCGCTCCGGATCGCTCCATTGGTGCACCTGCGCTTCGAGCCATCGGGTGGTCAGCGCGTCGGAGGTGGTGGTGGAGTAGCAGCGGACGCCGCCCGATCCGGTGCAGACGACGGTGGTTCCGTGGCGGGCGAACGTAGCGAGGGCGGGTTGGGTGATGGACGTCCCGGGGCCGAGCAGCACGCAGCTGAGGGCGGCCGTGGGGATGTGGACGCGGGTGGTCTCGCCGTCCTCGGTCGTGGTCTCGGCGCTGACGCCCGTGTCGTCCTGGACGATGCGGACGATGTCGGCGTACAGGAAGGACAGTGAATCGGCGATGCGGGGCAGCATCGCGAGTGTCGGCGCGGCGATGCGACGGCGTGCGGCGCTGTCGCGGCGGGGCGTGGAACTGGTCATGGCCTCGTGGCTGGTCAGGTCGCGGGGTGGGCGGGGGCGAGGCTGAGCAGTCCGCACCCGTAGGACTTGGCTCGGCCGATGCCGTGCAGGAGCGCCTGCCGCAGGGCGTCGGCGTCGCGAATGGTGGCGGTGCCCTCGAAACGGGTGCCCTTGTGGTGGACGGCGGTTCTGTCGGCTCGGCCGGCCCCCGCTCCGCCGTGCCAGGCGGTGAGCGTGTCGCAGGCGTCGGACTGGAGGGTGTGGAGGGTGAGCCCGGCCTTGTCCGCGCGTTCGGTCCACCATGCTTCGGCATCGGGACCGTACAGCGTGAGGGCCTGCTTCCAACGGCCTTCGGTGCTGTTTCGGCCGCAGCGCTTCACCGCGTTCCCGAGGAGCCGGTAGTGGACGCCCAGGCCGGGGCGAAGGGCGTCGAGGAGCGGCGTGATGCTCTTGGTCCGGGCGTGGGCGTAGTCCGCCGGGAGGCGCTCGAGGTCAGGGGTGGTCCGGGTCTGGACGAGCAGGGCGGGCGCGCCGGGTGCTCCCTGGTCGAGCCGGAAGAGGAGACCGCTTCGGGCGCGAGGACTGTCGCCGAGTCCGTCAGGGACGAGGCTCATGACCCTGCGATGCAGCGCGGCGGCGTCCCGGAGGTCGTACTGGACTGCCTTGCTGGCGAGGTTGAGGCGCAGGAGGGTCAGCCAGGTGCCGGTGAGCCGGGCGTCGTCGGCCCCTTGCTCGGACGGGGGAGCAGTGTCCGTCCCGGTCCTGGTGCCGGTCTTGGCCTCGGCGCCTGTGGTGGTGTGGGTCATGCGGATACGTCCTGGGGCGTCGTGGTTGTTCCGAGGTAGGCGAGCAGGGCGTCGAGGTAGTCGCTTCCGTAGCCCGCGCACAGGTCGACGGGAAAGGTGCGGGTGGTGCTGTAGGAGCTACGGGTGCGGTAGACGCGGTCGTGGGGGGTGAGACGGACGGGGTCGTCGTTCAGCGAGGTGATCACGCCCCGGGCGGACAGGGGGTCTGCTGTGGCGCCAGGACCGGCATCCGTGGGGCTGAAGGGCGCATCCGCCGTGAACCGCACCTGGACCGTGCTGCCGGAGGTACGGGGCCGGGCGAGCGGAAGGCTGGTCCGCAGGTCGGCCAAGGGGTCGTCGCGTCGGGCGGCCAAGAGGAAGGGGGCGTTGGGCGGGCAGGAGCGGCGGCCCAGGTACGGAGGCCAGTGGGGCGCGGCGAGGGCGTCCGCACACTCCTGGAGGAGGCGCGCGGGGTCGGGTGCGTGGGGCGCGGTGACGGCGATGGTGAAGACGGCGTCGGCCAGATAGTGCCGGTGGGAGACGATTGTGGTCTGGCCCGCGCCACGGCGGCCGCCCTTGGCGGTGGGCACGGTGCGGTGGGCGGGCAGGCCGCCGCCGACCGTCTGGAAGTCCCTGAGCCGGGTACCGGGGCGGTCGTGCCGGATGGTGAAGCGCAGGTGGCCCAGGCGCTCGAAGGAGGTCGGGGTGCCGTCGGCGGCGGGGGCGGGGGCGGCCTCGTGCCGGGGAATCCCAAGCGCGGCGGCGACCATGCCGATCAGACCGGAACGGGTTGGGTGGGCCACGGTGTCGCGGTCGTTGAAGGCGCTGTGCTCGCCCCAGGACTGCAGCGGCCCGCCAACCTGCAGCAGGAATCCGGTCACGCCTCTTCGCTCCCGCTATCGGCGACGCCGCCGGGGAGAACGCCGGAGAGGCCATCGGAGACGGCGGCTGAGAGCGCGGCGGCGACGAGGGCGGGGAAGGACGCGGTGCGGGAGCCGAGGGCATCGCTCGGGGAGTCGTCGATTCCGGCGTAGCCGCCATACACCCGGCCGCCGTCACCGAGGAGCAGGGCAGCCTTGGAGGCGTACGTGTTCAGCGCCTTACGCGAGGGTTCCGACCAACCGTTTCGGGTGGCCTGGACGGGCTGTTCGAAGGCGGCGGCGAAGGAGACGGGTCGGTCGGAGCGGACCGCGAGGTGGACGAGGTCGGGGAAGGTGTGCGGGGCGGTGGAGTTCTTCTTCGCCGGGGGCATGCTCCGGATGAACTCAGTGAGGAACGCTTCGGCGAGTTCGCGCGCCGTGACCGGGTCTCCGGTGTTGCGGGTCAGATCGGCGAGGTCGAGAGTGGCATAGCGGTAGAAGACGCCCGAGCTGTACTCGGCGGTGTTCATGTGCGCGCTGCCCGCGTCGGAGGCCCACTCGTCGATGTCGTCGACTGCGGTGAAGAAATCCGCCTGTACGGAAGTGGCATGGGTGGTGAAGGCGTGGGCCACCTGGACCGCGCCGTCCACACCCGCGCCGGGGATCTCGGCGAGCATTCGCCCGAAGAGGGCGATGGACCCGTTGCGGGATCGGAGGATCTCGTGGATCGCGTCCTTGGGGAGCTGAGGCTTCGACGCGGCCTTGGTGCCGAGCGCCTTCTCCAGGACGTCGCGGTGCTTGTCGGCGATGTCGGCCAGCAGTCCGGCCGCCTCGTCGGGCAGGAACAGCAGTGACGCGGTGGTGGCGTTGTCGTCCAGGTCGAGCTTGGACTCGGCCGACCTGATGATCTGGACACCCGCCAGCTCCGCCAGATCCTCCGGCCAACCGCGCTCCTCGGTCAGGATCTTGGCCACCCGGAGCGGAATCCGGCGGGTGCGACGGGCCTTCTGTCCGATCGCGGCTTCAACGGCGTGGCGGGTGGGCCGCTTCCACGACTGGCTGGAGACCCTCGTACGGGTGGTACCGCCGTAGATCACGGTCTTGGGCGAGCCGAGGTCGTCCCGGTTGACGTTGCTGTAGGGCAGGGTCTGCAGGATGTGCACGTCGATGTAGCGCGCGCCCGGCGACGGGGTCATGTGGTGGTTCCTGTTCCTTGGTCGTGGTCCTGGAGGCGTGAGGCTGGGCTCGATGGCAAGCCGATATGAGCGGAGTGGGCGTCAGGCGCTGGGGTCCGCGCGGCGAAGCGTGCGGTAGTAGTCCTCCAGCCACCGCAAGGTGACGTCGCCGCGCCGGTACGGCCATTGCACGAGGTCCGACAAGAGGCGCCCGTAGTCCACCGCGAGGCCCGCGGATCCGAGCTGCCGTACGAGCGGCGGCAGCATGCGGTGGACGTTGTCGATGTCCTGACGGACGAGAAGGTGGAGTCTTTGTTCCACCCCGCTGATCTTCTCCGCCCGATCGGGAGGGGGTGACGCACCGCCGGTCGGGGCGGCGGCGCGGTCTCGGTCTCGGTGAGCGTTGAGACCGGCCAGGGTCTCTCCCAGGCTCGTCCCCCAGGACGCTTTCGGCTCCGGGCGCTCGACGCCGGATTCACGAGGGGTCCGGCCACCGGCCTCCTGGCCTGCTCGCTGTGCGGGTACGTCGCCTGCTCGCTGTGCGGGTACGTCGCCTACCGGCGGGGCGGGTTCGTCGCCCGCCGACGAGACGGGTACGTCCGTACGCGCGGGCTCGTCGTCCGCTCGACGCTCCGCCCGCGGTCGGGCGGCCACCAGCGCGGCCACGGCGTAGAAGGCCCGCTTGTCCGTGTTGCTCAACCGCCCTGGCATCAACCCATGGCGCAGCAGGGCGGCATGGGTCCGCCCAGGCATGTCGTCCAGGGTGCGGCCGAGCCCCGCACGCAGTGCTTGCTGCGTCCCAGGACACCGACACAGCTCGAGAACCTCGCTGACGAAGGTGTCGTAGCGCGCCAGCGCCTCGTGGCGTACCGGTGGTGGCCTCTCGCCTTCCGGGCGGGTGAGATCTGGGGGACTGCTGTTCAAGCTCATCGATCCTTCTCGGCGTAGGGGCGTTCAAGGAGGCTGAGGGATCCGGGGCGTGGGATGGACGCCCCAAGGAGGAACGGCCGCCCGCTAGCACAGGAGGTGCGGACCTCGCGGCGACCGGTCCGGCGAAGGTCAGGCGCGCTGCCGGTCGAGCATGCTGCGAACGAGGCCGCGGTGCGCTTCCCTGGCCTTCGCGCCTCGCGGCTGGACGGCGATCGGGGCCGTCAGGTCGTCGAAGACGCGCAGGGCGATCGCTCCGAACGCGGCCAGGGCCGCCGAGAAATCCTCGTTGTCGAACAATTGCCAGAACTGCTCCTCGGCGGCCGGCCAGAACGCGGCCAGCGCCTGCTCGGGCCAAGGACCGGAGCCACGTTCCTTCTTCTTCCGGCCGCTCCCTGCATCGTCCCCGAAGGGAAGGGTATACGTGCGCCAGGTGGCGTGGAGGGCCTTCTCCAGCCTCCAAGCAGCGTGCTCGGCGGCCTCCCGCCCGGCCTTGATCCCGAGAGCGAGTGCCCGGTCGGGTGCGTCGCGGGAAGCGGCGAGCAGTGCGAACAGCGGGGGTGTGACGGCGGTGAAGTAACTGCGGTCTCGGGTCTGCCCGTCCTGGTCGAACCCGTAGGCGACCACGCGCAGGTGGGCGGACGTATCTTCGGGGAGCTGAGTGCCGGTGAGCGACTCGAAGATGCCGGGCCGTCGGCTCCTCCCCCCGCGGTCCTGGAGAACCAGACCGTCCAGATCCCGCCACATGGCTCGCTCGGCGTCGGCTCGGCGGGGATAGAGCGTGCCGTCCTTGGCCTCGTCCCAGATGAGGTACGGGTCGTCGACGGGAGGGCGGTTGTGGCGCAGGGCCCAGGTGATGGTGGCGTCGATGGCATGCCCGCCGTCTCCGGAGGGGTGCAGGAGCACGGCGTGCTGATGCCGGTCGGTCAGCAGCTGCCTCGGCCCGGCCGACGGTGCGGCCGGTTCGAGGGCCGCGATCGGTCGCGGGTCCTCCCAGGGGCACCGATCCGTCCGGCCGGGCTGCGCACTCGGCCGCTCGGGGAGCGGAAGGCCCAGGAGCAGGGTGTCACGGAGGTTCCGGCCGAGGGGGTGGCAGGACAGCACCCGCCGCAGCGGACCGGCGTTGACGTTCCCGTACTTCTGGCCGTCGACGGTCCGCGGTGTGCACTGCCCTGAGGGCCCGTAGTAGAGCTGTGCGATGAGATGCAGCACGGCCTCTTCGGAGGGCAGGGGTACGGGGTCGTCGTCGCTGAAGTGTCCGAAGAAGACCTGGTTGTTTCCCGCCGGGCGCCCCAGCACCAGTTTGTTGATGCCGGAGGTCGAGGCGCACTCGTGAGCGAGGCGGGCGTCCTGGAGGAACGGACGTTCTTCGTCATAGAGCCTCAGCCCGTCGGCATGATCGACGAAATAGTCGAGCACCCGCTCCTGGTCGAAGCCCCCTCCGTCCTCCAGCAGCTCGAACCGCGCGTCCAGCCACGGATCGGGGCCGCTGTCGCCGGTCATCGTGTCGAGCCCGGTCACCCTGGCCGTGATCGCGCACAGCACCCGCATCAGTCCGGCGGCAGCGGGCGGTGAGGCGACCGCGAGTCCGGTGAACTCGTGTGCTCGGAGGAACAGTTCACGCAGCCCTACTCGCACCGTGGCACCGCTCTGCGTGGCGACGGGAACCCAGGGCATCGCGTCGAGCGGGTAGCGAGCGTCGTGGGAGGCGGGTTCATGCATAAGTTCGGACCTCGAGGGGGAGACAGAGTGGAGGCGCCAGGAGTGAGGCGACGTGGCAGGCAGGCCCTGCACTGGAGGGGCCGCGAGGGTGCGTTTCTCCGCGAGGGCGGAGGTGAACCGATGGACACTCGTGGCAGGCGGGAACAGCAGACTCGTTCCCCGCGCAGGCGGGGGTTCCGCGGAGTTGGCCCGGCTGGCTGCCGGGCCAACTCCGTCTGTTCTCACCAACGTTGGCGGATCCACCGTAGCCTGACTCAATGCCTCTGAACCTCGCGTTCGAAAAGATGGATACTCGCGTCAGGCGATCCGTCTCAATCGGTTCGCTCAGTGGCCAGTCCCAGCACCCGGTCGTACGTGATCCGGAGATCTCCGATGCACGCCCCCTCCGGCGGCCGCCCGTCGCCCGGACAGCGGTGGGGCAGAAGGACCACCGAGGCGAGGCGCGGCTCCTTGGCCCAGGACTTGGGGGGTTGATGCGCCGGGCCGCAGTGCGCTCGCCATGGTCCATAGGCCAGCGGAGCCACGTGAGCGAGCAGGTCGCGGACCTCACGGCGGGTGAACCGCCCTCGTGGTGCACTGCCGTGCAACGGCAGAGGCATGGTGCAGTGCTCGTCCAGCCATCGGCCGTCCTCGTCCTCGTAGACGGGCAGCACCTGTACGGAGTCGATGCCGAGGCGGGTGCGGACCAGGTCCTCGTCGGCGTCGCTGGTGGTGAGCGAGTGCAGCGACAGGACGCGATGCGGCGGCGGGATGGCGACCATCTCGGCCATGCCGGTACTCGCCATGTCGCCGGCGAGTCGCTCGAAGTCGCGTTCGAGGAGGGCGTCCGGTTCGGCCGAAGCGAACTCGGGGGCGTAGACCTGATCGACCAGTCGCTGCACGTCCCCCGGTACGGCGATGGGAGCGCCCCGCAGGCCGGTGAGCAGGTCGAGCGTGCGGTGCAGGAGTGAGGGCGAGTAGACCTCTCCCCACGAGGGCGGCGGTTCGACCCTGCCGCTGCGCGCGCCCTTGCCGACCGGAGCGAGGACGACGACTCGTGGACCGTCGGCCCAGGAAGGGCGCGGGGGTGCGGGCGTCAGATGGCGCCAGACGCGGCCTGCGCGCTGCAGGAGCATGGCGAGTGGCGCCAAGTCCGACACCACAAGATCGAAATCGAGGTCGAGTGACTGCTCGATGACCTGAGTGGCCACGAGCACGGCTCCCCGCGCGCCGGTCGGACGCCGCACCCCGGGCTTGTCCGTCCTTCCGAACCATGACTCCGCTTCCGCGGTCAGCTCCGCACGCCGGGCAGCAGGGAAGCGGGCATGCAGCAGCCGCAGGTACGGGCCGGCCGCCGCGTCGCACCGAGCCTGATCGTCTTCCGCGCGGTCGTCCCACCCCCGGTAGTCGTCGCCGAACCGGGAGCGGTAGTGCACACGCAGCGCCTCGTGGGTTCGCTGGGCTTCGGCGACCGTCGTACAGATGACCGCCGCGCATCCGCCATGACGTGCGACCTCGTCGAGGGTCTCCAGCAGGACGCCGAGACGGCCCTGCGGATGAGCGGAATCGTACGTGTGGGTCACGCGGCGGACGTCGATGGCAAGGTCGCGCTGCTGCTCGCTGGCGAGCGGCTCCGACGGTTCGATCACGCGGCTCGCGTCAGCCGGTACGTACAGCCAGCCCGGGTAGGCGGGCGACGGTACCTGCGGCGGCGCGCCCGTCGGCGACGCTCCGGACAGATAGGCGCGGATCATCCCCCGCGCGATGTCCCCGGTCAGGGTCGCCGACATGAGCACGATCGGGATCCGCAGGGCTCCCAGCCACTCCAGCAGGCGCAGCATCAGGGCGTGGGTGTAGGCGTCGTAGGCGTGGGCCTCGTCGATGACGACGGTCTTGCCCGTGAGGCCGAAATGCCGCAGTGCGTTCCTCTTGAGCGGGAGGACCGCCATCAACGCCTGGTCGATCGTGCCGACGGCCAGGGGCGCGAGAATGCCACGTCCACGATCGCGGAGCCATCGCCCGGCCACGACCGACACGTACGATTCGACGCCTTCAGTGTCCTCGTGATCGCACAGGACCAGCGGTTCGGCCCGCTCACGGGCCTCCGGAACGGACAGCGGGTCGCTGTAGGGCCCGTAGAGGTCTGCGGCTCCGTGGAGCAGCGTCAACTGGGCCGAGGAAGCCAGGTTTGTTCGGGCGAAATCGACAAGACGGCCGTACATCTGATTGGCCGTGGCCTGCGTGGGGAGCGCGAAGAAGATGCCTTCGGCTCCGCCCGCCTTGCCCATCACGGTGGCCGCGTAGAGGGCGGTCTCGGTCTTCCCTTCCCCGGTGGGAGCGGAGATGAGCAGGATCCCGGGCCCGTCGAGCCGCCCCTCCCCCAGCCCGGCCTCGACGCTCGCCTGCAGGGGTCGCGGACGCGCGATGCCGGGGAACACCTCACGGAACGCCCCGCCCTTGAACTCCACCCGCCCCAGGCCGGCGTCCTCGATGAGCCCGGGGGCCGACTGCTCCATTCGCCGCGCGTGCGCCAACAGTGCGGCGGGCGACGCCAGATCCACGGCCGACCGCACGGCACGCTGCTGACCTTCCACCACGTGCTCCTGGCTGGCGATCCAGTCGGAGACGATGACCATCCCGGCCAGGACCACCGCCAACGACACCGGAAGCGCACGCGCTTGAGGCACCGGCGGCTTCCCCAACACCTCGTGGAGGGCCCGAAAATGCGACTCCCGCTGCCGGGCCCATTCCTTCGCGCCGAGTTCCGGAACGTCCATCAGCGGATCGTCGAGGTGTCCGCGTTCATGATCAGGCGGATAGCAGCCATGATGTCCACCGAGAACCTGTGCGACCTGCGTCAGCAACCAGCCCGCTGGCCGCCCTGACCGCGGATACCCCAGATCCGTCAGCAACGACGGCAGCGCGACATGGGTCGCGTACTCGTGCCGCATGCGGGCCACCTGACCACCGGTGCTCCGGTCGTACTCGTACCCAGTCTCGGACAGAAAGCCCCTGTGCCGCGGACGCTTCCGGAACAGCATGTCCTGAAACGGCGGACTGATCTTGCCCAGGTCGTGCAACCCCGCCCAGAACATCACGTTCCCCCGAGCGTCTTCGACCCCCAACCCCAGCGCATCAGCGATGCGTCGCCCCCGCCGCTCCCCCAGGACGCGATCCCACAGGGCCCCGCAGACCATCGCCGTGTCGACCAGATGCCCGATCACGGGATAGGGCTCGGCCAGCCCTTCGGACTTGCCACCTAACCGGGCATCGACCACGATTCCTCCTCCTGTCGCTCCGAGGGCGCGAGTCCATCACATGACACTGACAACGCGTGCCGGAGTGCACAACTCCCAGTGGGCGAGGTGGACATGCTTGCGCGGCGGGCTCCACGCTCTGCCAAGATGAATGGGTGGGCTTTGACGTCGCCTTGGTCGGCAAAGAGATGGCAATGCGGTTCTGAACGTGCAGGTCGGGAAGCCTGGTCCCCGCGCAAGCGGGGGTGTTCCTTGGCCCCGGGCCGTCCGGCCTGACCGGCTGCCCTGGTCCCCGCGCAAGCGGGGGTGTTCCGGAATGGGCGACCGTCCGGGACATCACCAACCGCTGGTCCCCGCGCAAGCGGGGGTGTTCCGACCACTCGCGCACGGAGTTCACCGCCACCAGCCTGGTCCCCGCGCAAGCGGGGGTGTTCCGCGCTGCACGCGCTGCGGAAACTCGTCACCGGCCTGGTCCCCGCGCAAGCGGGGGTGTTCCGCGGGTGGTACGGGGTACCGGCCAACCGAAAACCTGGTCCCCGCGCAAGCGGGGGTGTTCCGGAAGTGCTCTTCCGACTGCGGCTGATGCACCCCTGGTCCCCGCGCAAGCGGGGGTGTTCCGCCCCGGCGGGGCTGCGGGCCTTGCTCGCGGGCCTGGTCCCCGCGCAAGCGGGGGTGTTCCGGCGGCCACTGTGCCCCGCTTGACGACCCCTCACTGGTCCCCGCGCAAGCGGGGGTGTTCCGACCGCGAAGCGCGTCGTGCCCGTGAAGAAGGCCTGGTCCCCGCGCAAGCGGGGGTGTTCCGACCGGCACCGCCGGACAGACCCTCATCGCCTCCTGGTCCCCGCGCAAGCGGGGGTGTTCCGGTAGGTGCATGGTCACTCAAACCCCCGCCGGCTGGTCCCCGCGCAAGCGGGGGTGTTCCGTCGTAGACGCGCGGTGGCCAGGGCCGCTGGATCTGGTCCCCGCGCAAGCGGGGGTGTTCCGTAGCCGCGCACCTCGAACGCGGCGCCCCTTCACTGGTCCCCGCGCAAGCGGGGGTGTTCCGGAGGCGGAGTTCTTGCAGCGGATGGTCGAGCGCCGTCCCCGCGCGCGGGGGTGTTCCAGAGGCCGGAGGTGAACGCGGTCAACGCGATCGCTGGTCCCGCGTAGGCGGGGGTGGTCCGGCAAAGCGGGACTCCCAGGGGGAGTCCCCCTCACAGCACCCCCACAGCCTCCAACGCCCTCCGCTGCCCCGCGCTCGGCCGCTCCGGCCAGTACAAGTAGCAGACCCCGCCCGTCCCCGACACCACCTTCCCGCTCGCGTTGTACCGCTTCGTGCGGAGCCAGATGTTCTCCCACTCCCTTCGGCGGTAGACCCGGCGGACCGCCGGGTTCGTCGGGGAGGCGGGGTCGTTCGCGATGATGTCGCCGGTCGGGGTGAAGCCGATCACCGTCATCAGGTGGCCGGAGGTGCCGTAGCCCGCGCCGGTGAGTTCTTCCTTCAGGAAGGACTGGGACGTTATGGCCGGGATGCCCGCGCGGACCAGGGATTCCAGTTCGGTCAGGGAGCGCAGGCGGGTGACGACCGCGTTCATGTCGCGGTAGCCCGCCGCGTAGGCGGCGTTGAAGGGCCAGTTGCCGCAGCCCTTGTACTGGTGGTCGTAGGTGTAGCGGGCCGCGTGGCAGACCTGGGGGTCGGTGTAGTCGGGGTTCACCCAGGACAGGTCGGCGGGGGTGGGGCGGCGGCCCCAGTACTCGACGATCATCTGGGAGGAGGTGGGGCTGCACCATGCCTCGCCGCCGTTGTCGTACTCGGGGTACTGGCCGACGTGGGTGTTCTGCGAGTAGCGCGGGACGATCAGTTCGTGGCCCCGGCCGGGGGCCGACGCCGGGACGGTGAAGCGGTCCGGGATGTCGGAGGCCATCGCGCCGAGGCGCCAGACCGTGGGGGTGCGGGTGGTGCCGGGGGTGCGGAAGAGGGTGAGGCGGAGGCGGTACGAGGTGAGGCGGAGGCCGCTCGCCGGGTCGTCGACGGAGAAGGTGTCCGTCCAGACGGTGGCGCGACCGTCGGTCTGGTCGTCGACCGAGGTGCGGCGGATGTCGGCGTCGCCGGAGGCCCAGCGGCCCATCACGAACCAGGGCGTCTCCTTGCCGTCGCCGTACGTGCCGCGCAGTTCGACCTGGAGCCAGGTGCCGGGCGGGGTGTGGGCGTTCCAGGAGGCGATCACCTCGGTCGCCGGGACCGTGGAGGTGTGGGTGGGTGAGGTCCAGCTCGCCAGCTCCCAGGTGCTGGTGCGGCCGGTGTGCGGGTCGGTGTAGTCGGTGCGGCCGGTGGGCCGGTCGATCACCAGGCCCGGCCGCCGGCCCGAGACCGCGCGGGTCCCGGCCGGAGTGCCGCAGCGCCAGTCGGTGTAGGTGCTCCAGAAGCGGTTGTCCACCAGGCCGGGGGCCGGGGCGTGGCCGCGGTGTCCGTCCGCCGCGCACGCGGCCCGGTCGGCGCACGCGGGCTCGGCGGGCTCGGCGGCTTCTGCTCCGGTGGCCGTGCCCGCCGCCGCGGCAGCGGCGGCGAAGGCGGCGAGGACGGTACGGCGCGGAGTGGCAGGGGGCATGGCGGTGACCCTCCAGGCGGTGCGAGCGGACGGCTGCGCGCCCCACTATGACGGCGCCCGCACCCCTCGGGCCAGCGATTCGACGCGTGCCGCCGGACCAATATGGGTCTGGACCACTGGCGTCGGCCACCCGGCTGACCTGCGTCGCCTACCCTGGGTGCCATGTCCGGACTCGATCATGCCGCCGCCGCGCTGCGGCTGCTCCCGCCGTCCTGCGGACCGGTGCGGCTGGTCGCGGTCGACGGGCACGCCGGATCGGGGAAGTCGACGCTCGCCGGGCGGCTCGCGGCCGCCCTGGGGGCGCACGGCGACGGGCCCGCGCCGGTGCTGCACACCGATGACCTCGCCACCCACGACGAGCCCTTCGCCTGGACCGGCCGGATCCTCGACCAGGTGATCGGCCCGCTGTCCCGGGGCCGGACGGCGCACTACCACCCGTACGACTGGAACACCCGCGAGTGGCGTCCGGCCCGGCCGCTGGAACCGGCCCCGGTGGTGCTGGTCGAAGGCGTCGGCGCCGGTCGGCGGGCGCTGCGGCCCTTCCTGGCGCGGCTGCTGTGGATGGACCGCGGCCCCGAGGAGTCCTGGGCGCGCGGCCGCCGCCGCGACGGGCCGGCGCTCGCCACCTACTGGGACGGTTGGACCGTGGCGGAGACTCGCCATTTCGCCGAGGACCCTTCGCGGCCGTTCGCGGACACCTTGGTACGGGAGCGCGACGAGGGCTGGGAATGGCTCCCTGGGCCCGCTGTGACAGCGGGCCCGAACCAGATCATCACCCACCGTGACGACTCCCCGGCCGCAAACTGAGTGCGCGGAAGTCCGCTTCCGCAAGTGCCTCAACGTGGCTTGACCCAAGGGGCGTACAGGTCTTACGTTCTGAATGTGCGGCTCTCCGGAGCCGCCGCGGACGCGAAGCCCCCGGTTGTTCCCCCGTGATCGGGGGCTTCGTTCCGCCCCGGTGATCACCGAGTGTCACCGGCCCGGAACGGGCCGCGGATCGCGTCGATCACGGCGGATCGCCTTCTTCTCCCTCATCACGCACCCTCTGCGCAGGTACGATGCCCCTCGGTGCGGTCAATTCCCGTCCACGTGTAGACGGTTGTGGGGGACCCGATGGACTTCGGCACACAGGGCGCGCATGCCCCCGCCGAGCTCGCCTGGCTGCGCGGAGTCGACGCCTACACGATGGGCGCCTATCCGCAGGCGGAGGAGGAGTTCCGTACGGCGGTGCGCATCGACCCCGGCATGGCCGACGGTTGGCTCGGTCTGCACGCGCTGCGGGTGGACACCACGACCGCGTTACTGCGGATGTACCGCAACCGCGACCGGTTCGGCGAGCAGCGCGCGCGACACCGCAGAACCCTCAACTCCTGGTACTGGCTGGGCTGGTGGGTGCAGCCAGTGCTCGAATCCCCGCGCGACCTGCTGCTCGCGCACGCCTCGCACTGGCTCGACGGGCGCCATGTCCCCGAACTCGACCGGGCGTTGGCGGGACTCCCGCCGGTCGACGCCGATCCGCAGGTACGTTTTCTGCACGCCTGCCGCTCCTATCTGGTCAAGGACTGGGAGCAGTTGGTACGACACACCGAGCCGCTGGTCGACGATCCGTTGCTCGGCATCGAGGCCGGACTCTTCGGCGGCATGGCCCGGGTACGGCTCGAGATGTACGGGCAGGCCGAGCCGCTGCTCGCCACCGCGCTGATGCGCTGCCGCAGCGAACAGCCGCAGCGCAAGGAACTGCGCTACTGGCTGGCCCGGGCGCACGAGGGCACCGGCCGCACCGCCGCCGCGCTGCCGCTGTACCGGGCGGTGCACCGGATCGACCCCGCCTTCATGGACACCGCTGCCCGGCTCGCCGCGATCGCCGAGTACGACGGCTTCGACGGGCCCGACGACCCGGTCGGCTACGCCCCCGCCATGTACGGCGGGCTCGGTCAGGACTCCGTGGACGGCGAACGGGCCGACCCCGAGCCGGGGCCGGGAGACGGCCTGCTGGTCAAGCCGGAGGCCGTGGTGCCGACGGCCGCGCCCGAACCCACCGAGTTCGTACGGCAGAAGGCGGCGGTCCCGCCACAGCCCGCGCCGCCCCGCTTCCCGGCCAGTCCCACCGACCCGGCACTGCTCGCCGAGGCGCTGGCGGAGCTGGAGCGGATGGTCGGGATGGAACCGGTCAAGCGCCAGGTGAAGGCACTGTCGGCGCAGCTGGAAATGGCCCGGCTGCGGGCCGGGCAGGGCCTTCCGGTGCAACCGCCGAAACGTCACTTTGTCTTCTCCGGCCCCTCCGGCACCGGCAAGACCACCGTCGCCCGCATCCTCGGCCGGGTCTTCTACGCGCTCGGCCTGCTCGGCGGCGACCACCTCGTGGAGGCCCAACGGGCCGATCTCGTCGGCGAGTACCTGGGCCAGACCGCGGTCAAGGCGAACGAGCTCATCGACTCGGCGGTCGGCGGCGTGCTCTTCGTCGACGAGGCGTACTCGCTCTCCAACTCCGGCTACAGCAAGGGCGACGCCTACGGCGACGAGGCCCTCCAGGTGCTCCTCAAGCGGGCCGAGGACAACCGGGACCACCTGGTGGTGATCCTGGCCGGCTACCCCGAGGGCATGGACCGGCTGCTCGCCACCAACCCCGGACTCTCCTCGCGCTTCACCACCCGGGTCGACTTCCCCTCGTACCGCCCGCTGGAACTCACCGAGATAGGCAAGGTGCTGGCGGCGGCCAACGGTGACGGATGGGACGACGAGGCCCTGGAGGAGCTGCGCTCCATCAACGGGCACGTCGTCGACCAGGGCTGGATCGACGAGCTCGGCAACGGGCGTTTTCTGCGCACCCTGTACGAGAAGTCGTGCGCGTACCGCGATCTGCGGCTCTCGGGGTACGGCACCACGCCGTCCCGGGACGACCTGGCGACGCTGCGGCTGCCGGATCTGATGCAGGCGTACGGGGAGGTCCTGTCGGGCCGCGGTCCGATGAACCGCGGCCCGCAGGAACCGCCGGGTATCTGATCCGATATCCCGGATCTAATATTCGGATCGAGTATTTCGGATCCACGATTCGGATCCACGATTCGGATCCGATATTCGGTATCCCGGATCTGAGATACGGGATACGGGATACGGATGTTGGATCCAGTCTCCGGGACATCGGATATTGGATCCGGTGTCCGGGATGTTGGATCCGGGACCCCGGGATCCGGGATGTTGGATCCGGGACGTCGGATAGTGGATGTTGGATCCGGGGTATCCGATACCGGATATTGGATCCCGGATCCACAAACACCCCCCGGCTCAGCCCGTCAGCACCACCCGGTGCGCCGGGTCCCGCACCTCCCCCACCAGCATCTCCAGGACGTCCTCCAGGGCCACAAGCCCCAGCACCCGCCCCGACGGATCCGCCACCTGCGCCAGATGCGTCGCCGCCCGGCGCATCACCGTGAGGGCGTCGTCCAGCGGGAGTTCGGCCCGCAGCGTGGCCATCGGGCGCCAGACGGCCTGCGGCACCGCGCGCTCCCGGTCCTCCAGGTCGAGGACGTCCTTCACGTGCACGAAGCCCATGAAGGTGCCCCGGCCCTCGGTGCGGACCGGGAAGCGGGAGTAGCCGGTGCGGACGGTCAGTTCCTCGATCTCCCGTGGGGTGACCGAGGGCGGCACGGTGATCAGCGCGGCGGACGGGATGAGGACGTCCGTGACCGGGCGGGTGCCCAGTTCCAGGGCGTCCTCAAGACGTTCCTGCTCGGCCGGGTCGAGCAGACCCGCCTGGCCCGCGTCCTCGACCAGACGGCCGAGCTGGGCGCTGGTGAAGACGGCCTCCACCTCGTCCTTGGGCTCGACCTTGAAGGCCCGCAGCACCAGCCGGGCGCAGGCGCCCAGCGCGCTGGTCACCGGGTGGCAGACCCGGGCGAAGGCGACCAGGCCCGGGCCCAGCATGAGCGCGGTGCGCTCGGGGTCGGCCATCGCCAGGTTCTTCGGGACCATCTCGCCGATCACCAGGTGGAGGAAGACCACCGCGGCGAGGGCGATCACGTACCCGAGCGGATGGATCAGCCCGGCCGGTACTCCGACGGCGTGGAAGACCGGTTCGAGCAGGTGCGCCACGGTGGGTTCGGCGACGGCGCCGAGGGTCAGCGAGGCGATGGTGATGCCGAACTGGGCGGCGGCCATCATCCGCGGCAGGTTCTCCAGGCCGTACAGGACCTGGCGGGCCCGTTTGCCGCCGAGCGGTTCGATCTGGCTGCGGCGGACCGAGACCAGGGCGAACTCCGCGCCGACGAAGAAGCCGTTCGCGAGGACCAGGAATCCGGCGAAGAGCAGAGGAAGCAGGCTCATCGGACCGCCTCCGCGGCGCGCGGCGCGGCAGATCCGAGCGGGCCGGACCCGAGTGGATCGGATCCCACCGCACTGGATCCGACCGGACTGGATCCCACCGCAATGGATCCGATCGGACTGGATCCGACCGGACCCGAACCGAGACGGCCGGACCCGCCCGACGCGGCGTCCGACGAACCCGATCCACCCGACGCGGTGCCCAGCGGCGCCGTCCGCATGATCCGGACCCGTTCGGCGCGGTAGCGGTCGACCTGGCGCACCGAGAGCCGCCAGCCGGGGAGTTCGGCCCGGTCGCCCGGGGCGGGGATGCGCCCGAGCAGGTCGGCGACGAGCCCGGCGACCGTCTCGTACGGGCCGTCGGGCACGTCGAGTCCTATCCGGTGCAGGGTGTGCACCCGACAGGAGCCGTCGGCCTCCCAGGTCTGGTGGCCGTCCTCGGAGGGCACGGCGGCGAGTTCGGGCCGTTCGTCGGCGGCGGTGTCGTGCTCGTCGCGGACCTCGCCGACGAGTTCCTCGACGATGTCCTCCAGGGTGACGACCCCGGCGGTGCCGCCGTACTCGTCGACGACGACGGCGATGGGCTGTTCCCGGCGCAGCCGCTCCAGGAGGGTCTGGGCGGGCAACGACTCGGGGACGAGCAGTGGCGGGACGGCGATCCGGCCGACCGGGACCCGGTGCCGCTCGTGCGGGACGACCGCGAGGGCGTCCTTGAGGTGGACCATGCCGACGATCTCGTCGATCCCCTCCCGGTAGACCGGGAAGCGGGAAAGGCCGGTGGCCCGGGTGAGGTTGAGGACGTCGGCCGCGGTGGCGTCCGCCTGGAGCGCGCTCATCTTCACCCGGGGGGTCATGACGTGCTCGGCGGTGAGTCCGCCGAGCGAGAGGGTCCGTACGAAGAGGTCGGCGGTGTCCTGTTCGAGGGCACCGGCCTGCGCGGAGTGGCGGGCCAGCGAGACCAGCTCGCCGGGGGTGCGGACGGAGTCGAGCTCGTCGGCCGGCTCGACGCCGAACAGCCGGACCAGCCGGTTGGCGACGGTGTTGAGGAGCGCGATCACGGGGCGGAAGGCGCTGGAGAAGACGTGCTGCGGTCCGGCCACGAAGCGGGCCACCTGGAGCGGCCGGGAGACCGCCCAGTTCTTCGGCACGAGCTCGCCGACCACCATCTGCACGGCGGCGGCGAGCAGCATGCCGACGAGGACGGCGATGCCGGAGACGGCCCCTTCGGGCAGTCCCGTGGCGGTCAGCGGCCCGTCGAGCAGCCCGGCGAGCGCGGGCTCGGCGAGCATGCCGGTGACGAGCGAGGTGATGGTGATGCCGAGCTGGGTGCCGGAGAGCTGGAAGGACAGCTCGCGCAGGGCGCGGACGACACCGCGGGCCCGGCGGTCGCCTTCGGCGGCGGCACGCTCGGCGTCGGCGCGTTCGACGGTGACGAGGCCGAACTCGGCGGCCACGAAGAAGCCGTTGGCCAGGATCAGCAGGAACGCTGCCGCGAGCAGCAGGAGGGAGACGATCATGCCGCCGCCTCGGGTGAGAGGGCGGCGCGGGTACTACCGGACGATCCGTCCATTGCCGGAGGGAGTCACTCCTCGGGTTGTAGGGCGGCCTCGCGGGCCGCCGGCGGGCGGCCCTGCACAGCGCGAGGCGGTGGTGCCGCTCGGCACCACCGCCACCAGATTAGTCACGCCCGAGCCGCCACGGGCAGGGGGTCGGCCCCGTATGGGGGACGGATCAGGGATGCCCCGCCCCCGGCCCCCCGCGCTATGCCCGGTGCTCGGCGCCGGTGCCGTGGCTCTCGGCGAGGGCCCGCAGCGCGCGGGCGTCGCGGATCGCGGCCTGCTTGGCGACGCCCGGCTGGATGCCGAGGGCCGGCATGCTGGTGCCGTCGCTGAGGTCGAGGAACACCCAGGGGTCGCCCGGGCGCAGGTTGACCCGCAGGATCTCGGCCCAGGCCAGCCGCCGGGTCCTGGTGATGTTGACGACCGTGACGCCCTGGTCGTCGGCGACCACCTTGGGACGGCTCAGCATCACGAGCACGCCCAGGAACAGGGCGGCGGTGAAGACGAAGCTGACCCGCTCCCCCGGGTTGAGCCGCTCCAGCATCAGCGCGACGGCGGTGATGACGACGAACATCGTCACGCCGACGGTCAGCAGCACCGCCCGGGTGCGGCCGGGTCGGAAGGTGACCGGGAGGACGGGGGCGGGGGCGTCGGTGGTCATGCGGTTTCCCGGGTTCGTCGTGGAGCGGCGGGGCGCGATGCGGTACGGCGCGGAGCGCCACGCCAGGGAGCCGTACGGCATGAGCGTACGGCGTGGCGGCGGCGGCCCGAGCACCGGGTACGGGCTCCGGAGCGGCGCGCCGACACCCGGACACCGGACAGTCGGGCCCGGGCCCGACGCCCCGACCCTAGGCCCGGGCACCCCGCCCCGTCTGTCGCCTCAGAGACGGCAGGCGTGGATCGCCGTGGTGAGGATGGCGCGGGCGCCCAGCTCGTACAGGTCGTCCATGACCTTCTGCGCCTCCCGCGAGGGGACCATGGCGCGGACCGCGACCCAGCCCTCGTTGTGCAGCGGCGAGACGGTGGGCGACTCGAGGCCCGGGGTGAGGGCGACGGCCTGCTCCAGGTGCTCGGCGCGGCAGTCGTAGTCCATCATCACGTACGACCGGGCGACCAGGACGCCCTGCAGGCGGCGCAGGAACTGCAGCACCTTGGGCTCGTCGACGGGGGCGCCGACCTGGCGGATCACGACGGCCTCGGAGGTGAGGATCGGCTCGCCGATCACCTCGAGTCCGGCGTTGCGCAGGCTGGTGCCGGTCTCCACGACGTCGGCGATGATCTGGGCGACGCCCAGCTTGATCGCGGTCTCGACGGCGCCGTCGAGGTGCACGACGGAGGCGTCGACGCCCTGCTCGGCCAGGTGCTTGGCGACGATGCCCTCGTAGGAGGTGGCGATCGTCATCCCGTGGAAGTCCTCGGGGCCGTTGGCGGTGCCCGGGCGGGTGGCGTAGCGGAAGGTGGACCGGCCGAAGTTCAGCGGCAGGATCTCCTCGGCGTTGGCGCCGGAGTCGAGCAGCAGGTCGCGGCCGGTGATGCCGATGTCGAGCCGACCGGACGCCACGTAGATCGCGATGTCCTTGGGGCGGAGGTAGAAGAACTCCACCTCGTTGTCCGGGTCGACGACGACGAGTTCCTTGGACTCCTTGCGCTGCCGGTAGCCCGCCTCATGGAGCATCTCCATCGCAGGTCCGGAGAGGGAACCCTTGTTGGGGACGGCGATGCGCAGCATGGGGTGGGCTTCCTTTGCCTCAGGTGGTGTCTTCAGGGACTACTGGGACTTCTGGCTGTGACTTCTGTGACTTCGGGGTACGTCAGGGCAATTCCGGGGCTTCCGGGGCCTCTGTGCCCCCCGGGGCCCCTCGGGCCTGGACCTATGCCTGGACCTGTGCCTGGACCTGGATCCGATCCGGACCCCCGGGGGCCGTACGTACGCCTCAGAGATGGGCGTAGACGTCGTCGAGGGAGATCCCGCGCGCGACCATCATCACCTGGACGTGGTACAGCAGCTGGGAGATCTCCTCGGCGGCGGCTTCCTTGCCCTCGTACTCGGCGGCCATCCAGACCTCGGCGGCCTCCTCGACGACCTTCTTGCCGATGGCATGGACGCCCTTGCCGACCAGTTCCGCGGTACGGGAGGTCTCCGGGTCGCCGGTCTCGGCCTTGCGCGAGAGCTCGGCGAAGAGCTCTTCGAAGGTTTTGTTCGCCATGATGTCCTTAGAGTACGGGGTGTGACGTGCCCGCTCAGCGCCAGGGTTCGCTGACCGTCCGCAGGATGGTCGCGGTGGCGACGGCGGCGGTGACGGCCTCGTGGCCCTTGTCCTCGGTGGAGCCTTCGAGGCCGGCCCGGTCGAGGGCCTGCTGCTCGGTGTCGCAGGTGAGGACGCCGAATCCGACGGGTACGCCGGTGTCGATCGAGACCTGGGTGAGGCCGTGGGTGACGCCCTGGCACACGTACTCGAAGTGCGGGGTTCCGCCGCGGATGACGACGCCGAGGGCCACGATGGCATCGTAGCCCCGCTCGGCGAGCGTCTTCGCCACGACCGGGAGCTCGAAGCTGCCGGGGACCCGCAGCAGGGTGGGCTCCTCGATGCCGAGCTCGGCGAGCGCGCGCAGGGCGCCGTCGACGAGGCCGTCCATGATCTTCTCGTGCCACTGGGCCGCGATGACGGCCACTCGCAGGTCGCCGCAGTTCTTCACGCTGAGGACGGGTGCGCCCTTGCCGCTCATGTCTCTCCTTGTCGATGTGCCGATGTGCCGATGTGCAGGTGGTACGGACGGGTCTTGCCGAATCGCGCCGGAAGGTCTTCCTACTGGTTGCCGCAGGCCGGCGCGACCGCGCCGTCGAGCCAGGGCAGGTCGTGGCCCATCCGGTCGCGCTTGGTGCGCAGGTAGCGCAGGTTGTGCTCGCCCGCCGTGACCGGCATGGGCTCGCGGCCCTCGACCGTGAGGCCGTACCGGGTGAGGGCGTCGATCTTGTCGGGGTTGTTGGTCATCAGGCGCAGGCTGCGCACGCCGAGGTCGGTGAGGATCTGCGCGCCGGCCGCGTAGTCGCGGGCGTCGGCGGGCAGGCCGAGTTCCAGGTTGGCGTCGAGGGTGTCCCGGCCGCGCTCCTGGAGCTCGTACGCGCGGAGCTTGGACAGCAGGCCGATGCCGCGGCCCTCGTGGCCGCGCAGGTAGACCACGACGCCGCGGCCCGCCGTGGTGATCCGCTCCATGGACGCCTCCAGCTGGGGGCCGCAGTCGCAGCGCAGCGAGTGGAAGATGTCGCCGGTGAGGCATTCGGAGTGGACCCGGACCAGGACGTCGGAGCCGTCGCCGATCTCGCCGTGGACGAGGGCGACGTGCTCGACGCCGTCGACCGTGGAGCGGTAGCCGTACGCGGTGAACTCGCCGTGCGCGGTGGGGAGGTGGACCTCGGCCTCGCGGCGGACGGTGGGTTCGGCGGAGCGGCGGTAGGCGATCAGGTCCTCGATGGAGATGATCGTCAGGCCGTGCTTGCGGGCGAACGGGATCAGCTCGGGCAGCCGCAGCATGACGCCGTCCTCGCCCGCGATCTCGACGATGGCGCCGGCCGGGCGGAGTCCGGCGAGCCGGGCCAGGTCGACGGCGGCCTCGGTGTGGCCGTTGCGGGTCAGGACGCCGCCGGACTTGGCGCGCAGCGGGAAGACGTGGCCGGGGCGGACGAAGTCGCCGGGCTCGTGCCGGCCACCGGCCAGCATCCGCAGGGTGGTGGCGCGGTCGGCGGCCGAGATGCCGGTGGTGACGCCGTGGGCGGCGGAGGCGTCGACGGAGACGGTGAAGGCGGTCCGCATCGACTCGGTGTTGTGGTCGACCATCTGCGGCAGCTGGAGGCGCTCCAGCTCCTCGCTCTCCATGGGGGCGCAGATCAGGCCGCGGCACTCGCTCATCATGAAGGCGATCACCTCGGGGGTGGCCTTCTCGGCGGCGATGACGAGGTCGCCCTCGTTCTCGCGGTCCTCGTCGTCGACGACGACGACGGGGCGGCCCGCGGCGATGTCGGCGATGGCCTGTTCGACCGGGTCGAGGCTGAGGTCCGAGGCGTCGAACAGCAGGGGCGCGGTGCTCATGCGGCCGCTCCTTCCAGGGCGGAGGGAGCGGTGCGGGACCGGAGCCACCAGTCGCGCATGCCCCAGATGACGAGGGCGAAGTAGATGACGTACACGAGGCCGGAGAAGGCGAGGCCGCTGTTGAAGGCGAGCGGGACGCCGACCAGGTCGACGAGCAGCCAGGCGAACCAGAACTCGACGAGGCCGCGGGCCTGGGCGACCATCGCGACCAGCGTGCCGACGAAGATGTACGCGTCGGCCCACGGGCTCCAGGAGAGCGACGGGTACAGGGTGAACAGGCCGCCGACGGCGAGGGTGCCGGCGACCGCGCCCGCCAGGAGCAGTCCGCGCTCCTTCCAGCTGGCGAAGCGGACCGCTATGGAGCCGTCCTGGGCCTGCTGCCTGCCGCGGTTCCACTGCCACCAGCCCCAGGCGGCGACGCCGATGACGAGGAGCTGCTTGCCGACGCCGCCGGAGAGGTGGGCGGAGGCGTAGGCGCCGACCAGGATGACGCCGGAGAGCAGCTGGGCGGGCCAGGTGAGGATGGAGCGGCGCCAGCCGAGCGCGAGGGCGATCAGACCGATCGTGTTGCCGATCATGTCGGACCACAGGATGTGCTGGTCGAGGACGGTGAACGCCTCGGAGTTGAGCCAGTTCACTTGACGTTCTCCTGTGCGTTCGGGCCGAGCAGCCGCTCGACGTACTTGGCGATGACGTCCACCTCGAGGTTGACCGGGGCGCCAGGCTGCTTGATGCCGAGCGTGGTCAGGGCGAGGGTGGTGGGGATGAGGCTGATGGTGAACCAGTCGTCGCCGACCTCGACGACGGTGAGGCTGACGCCGTCGACGGTGATGGAGCCCTTCTCGACGACGTAGCGGGCGAGCGCGGCGGGCAGGCCGACGGTGACGACCTCCCAGTGCTCGGAGGGCTCGCGGCGCAGGATGGTGCCGGTGCCGTCGACGTGGCCCTGGACGATGTGGCCGCCGAGCCGTCCGCCGACCGCCATGGGGCGCTCCAGGTTGACCCGGGAGCCGGTCTCCAGGGCGCCGAGCGAGGACCGCTTGAGGGTCTCGGCCATCACGTCGGCGGTGAACTCGCCGTCGCCGTGCTCGACGACGGTGAGGCAGACGCCGTTGACGGCGATCGAGTCGCCGTGCCGGGCGCCCTCGGTGACCACGGGGCCGCGCAGGCGGAAGCGCGAGGCGTCCGTCAGCTGCTCGACGGAGACGACCTCGCCCAGCTCTTCGACGATTCCGGTGAACACGGTCAGGCTCCCTTGGGGGTGACGGGCGACGAGGTGGTGAAGGCGGCGGCTTCCGCCGTCGGGACGGTGGCGGTGACGCGGAGGTCGGGGCCGATCCGGGTGGTCTCGGTGATGTCGAGCCGCAACGCGTGCGCGAGGGTCCCGATTCCCGCGTCGCCGAGGGCCTGCGGGCCGGAGCCGAGCAGGACCGGGGCAAGGTAGCCGACGACCTGGTCGACGGCGCCGCCTTCGAGGAAGGCGCCCGCGAGGGTGGGGCCGCCTTCGAGGAGCACGGAGCGGACGCCCCGCGCGTACAGCTGGGTGAGCAGGTCGTGGACGCCGATCCGGCCGTCGTGCAGCGGCAGCCGGAGGATGTCGACGCCGGGCAGGTGCCGGGTGTCGGCGTCCTCGCCGACGACGAGCAGGGTGGGTGCGGTGTCGTCGAGGAGGCGGGCGGTCGGCAGCAGGGTCGCGTGGGTGTCGAGGGCGACCCGGAGCGGCTGGGTGACGCCCTCGATGCCGCGGACGGCGAGGTGCGGGTCGTCGGCGCGCAGGGTGCCGCCGCCGACCAGGACCGCGTCGGCCTCGGCGCGCAGCCGGTGGACGTCGGCGCGGGACTCGGCGGAGCTGATCCAGCGGGAGGTGCCGTCGGCGGCGGCGATCCGGCCGTCGAGGGTGGCGGCGTACTTCCAGCGGACGAAGGGGCGGCCGGTGCGGACCGCGGTGAGCCAGGCGAGGTTGCCGGTCTCGGCCTCGGCTTCGAGGAGGCCCTGGGCGACCTCGGTGCCGGCCGCGCGCAGGGTGTCGGCGCCGCCGGTGGCCTGCGGGTTCGGGTCGCCGACGGCGTAGTGGACGCGGGCGATCCCGGCCTCGATCAGGGCCTGCGCGCAGGGACCGGTGCGGCCGGTGTGGTTGCAGGGTTCGAGGGTGACGTACGCGGTGCCGCCGCGGGCCCGGTCACCGGCCGCGCGCAGGGCGTGGATCTCGGCGTGCGGGCCGCCGGCGCGCTGGTGGTAGCCCTCGCCCACGGTCTCGCCGTCGGCGTCGGTGATGACGCAGCCGACGACGGGGTTGGGGCTGGTGGAGCCGAGACCGCGGGCGGCGAGCGCGACCGCGCGTCGCATGGCGGTGATGTCGGCCTGGGTGGCCACCGGGTCCTCCTGCCTCTTCGGGCACGGACTCCGGGGCCTGTCGATGACGACAGAGAGCGGGCAGGACACCGGACACAGGGTGCGCCGAGGCCGCGTACGCGGGGACGCCGCGGCCCGGATACGGGTACGGCGACCAGCGGACGTACGGCCGGCACACCCCTGACAGGGGTCGCCCGCCGCGCACTGCCTCCCATCCGGACTTTCACCGTCGGTCCAGGAATTTCACCTGGTCAACCGGCCGCTGGCTGCGGACGGGTCGCGGACTATACCGCCGGTTCGGAATTACACCGACCCCGGAGTGCGCTGCTGCTGATACAGGGCCAGTGTGCCACGGCCCGGAACCGGCCATACGGGCGAAGTCCTGTGGGCTGGATCACATCCGGGACACGGATCGGCGTCACCCTGTCACGAAATCCTTCGTTGGTCCAGACCTATTGACGCACTGGTCTAGTCCTCTTAATCTCCGTTTCACCTCCCGAGGCACGGCCCGCCGGGGTGCGCACTCCCTGGGCCCAACACGACCCACCCCCTTGTTCGTTGTGTTCTTCCCACTCCCCAGGAGGCACCGATCGTGTTGTCCCCCACGAAGAAGCGGGCTTCGCTGCTCGCGTCCGGCGCCGCCGTCGCCGGGCTGCTGGTCAGCTCGCTCGCCGGAGGCGTCTCGTACGCCGCCGACAACGAGTCCTGTCGCCCGGACGGGCTGTACAAGACCCCCGGCGTCGACGTCCCCTACTGCTCGGTCTACGACACCGAGGGCCGCGAGAAGATGGGCGCCGACCACCAGCGCCGGGTCATCGGCTACTTCACCGGCTGGCGCGACGGCAAGAACGGCCAGCCCGCCTACCTGGCCAAGGACATCCCGTGGGACAAGATCACCCACATCAACTACGCCTTCGGCCACATCGGCGGTGACAACAAGCTCTCCGTCGGCACCGACGGTCCGAACAACGCCGCCACCGGGATGACCTGGCCGGGCGTCGCGGGCGCCGAGATGGACCCCGCGTACAGCTACAAGGGCCACTTCAACCTGCTCAACAAGTTCAAGAAGCAGCACCCGAACGTCAAGACGCTGATCTCGGTCGGCGGCTGGGCGGAGACCGGCGGCTACTTCGCGGACAACGGCGACCGGGTCAACTCCGGCGGCTTCTACTCGATGGCCACCAACGCCGACGGCTCGGTCAACCAGGCGGGCATCGACACCTTCGCCGCCTCCTCCGTCGACTTCATCCGCAAGTACGGGTTCAACGGCGTCGACATCGACTACGAGTACCCGACCACGATGAAGGACGCGGGCAACCCGCTCGACTGGCAGCTCGCCAACGCGCGCCGCGCCGGTCTCGTGCAGGGCTACGCGGCCCTCATGAAGTCCCTGCGCGAGAAGCTGGACGTGGCCGGTGCCGCCGACGGCAAGCACTACCTGCTGACCGTCGCCGCGCCGTCCTCCGGCTACCTGCTGCGCGGCATGGAGACGTTCCAGATGCAGAAGTACCTGGACTACGTCAACATCATGTCCTACGACCTGCACGGTGCCTGGAACGAGTACGTCGGCCCGAACGCCTCGCTGTTCGACGACGGCAAGGACGCCGAGCTCGCCGCCGCCAACGTCTACGGCAGCCAGCAGTACGGCAACATCGGCTACCTCAACACCGACTGGGCCTACCACTACTTCCGCGGCTCGATGCCGCCCGGCCGGATCAACATCGGCCTGCCCTACTACACCCGCGGCCACAAGAACGTGCAGGGCGGCACCGACGGCCTGTGGGGCAAGGCGAGCGCGACCAGCTGCCCCGCCGGAGCCGGTCTGACCAAGTGCGGTGACGGCGCCGTCGGCATCGACAACCTGTGGCACGACAAGGACACCAACGGGCAGGAGTCGCCCGCCGGTTCCAACCCGATGTGGCACGCCAAGAACCTCGAGAAGGGGATCGTCGGCGACTACGTCACCCAGTACGGCTTCCCCGCCAACACCACCCTGACCGGCACCTACGCCCGCAAGTACGACTCGACCCTGGTCGCGCCGTGGCTGTGGAACGCGCAGAAGAAGGTCTTCCTCTCCACCGAGGACGAGCAGTCCGTGGCCGCCAAGGCCGACTACGTGGTCAACCGCGGCATCGGCGGCACCATGGTCTGGGAGATGGCGGGCGACTACGCCTGGAACGCCACCAAGGGCCAGTACGAGATGGGCTCCACGCTCACTTCGCTGATGTACGACAAGTTCAAGGCGGCCACCCCGTACGGCGCCAAGAAGTCCAACAAGGCGCTGCCGACCCAGGCCGTGAAGATCGACACCCAGTTCACCGAGTTCAAGCTGGGCGACTCGAACTACCCGATCACCCCGAAGATCAAGATCACCAACAACACCGCGACCGCGCTGCCCGGCGGCACGGAGTTCCAGTTCGACTACGGCACCTCGGCCCCGAGCAACGCCTCCGACCAGTCCGGCTTCGGCACCAAGGTGATCAGCAGCGACCACACCGGCAGCAACGTGGGCGGTCTGAAGGGCGACTTCCACCGGGTCTCGCTGAAGCTCCCGGCCTGGCAGTCGCTGGCCCCCGGCGCCACCGTGGACCTGGCCTTCAACTACTACCTGCCGGTCTCGACCCCGTCGAACTGGACGGTGACCATCAACGGCACGGCGTACGCGCTCGCCGGTGACCTGGCGCGCGGCACCACCGTGGTGGAGCCGGGCGGCACGACCCCGCCGACCACCCCGCCGACCACGCCGCCCACCACTCCCCCGACGACGCCGCCCACGACCCCGCCCACCACGCCTCCGACCACCCCGCCGACGACGCCGCCGACCGGCTGCGCCAACCCGGCGTACGTGGCCGGTTCGGTCTACACCGGCGGCCAGACCGTGTCCCACAAGGGCCACAACTGGAAGGCCAAGTGGTGGACCCAGAACGAGGAGCCGGGCACGACCGGTGACTGGGGCGTCTGGCAGGACCTCGGCGCCTGCTGAACCCGCTGACCCCTCGTGTCCGTGCTACGAGGTGTCCCACCTGAGATACCCCCGGCGGCGGACTCACGGCCCTTGCCGTCGCCGGGCCACACCGCGCCGCGTTCCCCTGTCCGGGACGCGGCGCGGTGCCGTGTTCCCCGGGCCCGGCCCCGGCTCCCGCGCCCCGGTACGGAAGCGGCACCGTTACGGGAAGAGCGCGTCCTGGGCCGCGTCGCGGGCCGTGAGCAGGGCGCCGCGCAGGATGGCGGTGTCGCCGAGGGTGGTGGCGCGGACCTCGGTGCGCAGCGGGGAGAGCGCCGCGAGCCGCTCCTCGACGCGGGCGGCGAGCGCGGGCCCGCCCCGGTGGCCGGTCTCGCCGCCGAGCACCACGCATCCGGGGTCGAGGACGGCCGCGACCGAGGCCGCGCCGATCGCGAGCCGGTCCACGAGCGTGTCGAGGAAGGCCGCGGTGCCGGAGCCGGACGGGCCGCCGGGCCCGGCACCGAGGGCGGTCTCCAGGGCGGTCGCCGGGTCGAGCCCGTGGCCGAGCGCCAGGGCGTCGACGGCCGCCGCGCAGGCCAGTTGGTGGAAGCCGCCGTCGCAGCCGTGCGCGGAGGGCAGCCCCGTGGTGCCGGGCACCGGCAGGAAGCCGATCTCGCCCGCGCCGCCGGAGGCGCCGCGCCGCAGCTTGCCGTCCAGGACGACGGCGGCGCCGATGCCCTGGCCCAGCCAGAGCAGCACGAAGGTGTCCCGGTCGGCGCGGGCGGCGCCCTCGCGGAGTTCGGCGACGGCGGCGAGGTTGACCTCGTTCTCGACCAGGACGGCGGCGGGCAGCCGCTCCCGGAGGGCGACGACCAGGCGCCGGTGCCACTCGGGCAGCTTGGCGGTGTCGCGCAGCTGCCGGGTGGCCGGGTCGATCAGGCCGGGCGCGCCGACGGCGACGGTGTGCAGCCGGCCGGCGCCCGCGTCCCGGGCGGTGCGTTCGAGAAGTTCCACCGCGCGGTCGGCGGCGGGGCCGGGGGCGACGCCGTCGTCGATCGGCAGGGTGGCCTCGGCGACGGTGGTGCCGAGCAGGTCGGCGACCGCGACGGAGACCGAGCGGGTGCGCACGTCGAGCGCGGCGAGATGGGCCCGGTCGGCGACGATCCCGTACAGCTTGGCGTTGGGGCCGCGGCGCTCGGCGCCGGACTCGCCGACCACGTGCACGAGCCCGGAGCCGCTGAGCCGCTCGACGAGGTCGGCGACGGTGGGGCGGGACAGCCCGGTCAGCGTCTTCAGCTGGGTCGCCGTCAACGGGCCCTCGGCCTGGAGCAGGCCCAGTGCGAGCCGGTCGTTGATGGCCCGTGCGGTGCTCGGGGAAGCGGGCATGCGGGGATCCTCTCAGACGTCGGGGGGCGTCCGGACCTCGGTCCACTATTTATCAGGCAGGGTTCCTGATAGTTTACGCGCCACACACACCACACAGACGGCACCGACACTCGGCTTCGGCACCGGCTCCGGGGAGGGGCACCTCATATGGCGGACGGAACCGTCTTCACCACCGAGCGGCTGCGGCGGGCGCGCTTCGCCGTCGCCGCCGTCTTCTGCGTCCACGGCGCGGTCACCGGCAGCTTCGCCACCCGGATCCCGTGGATCCAGGAGCACGCGGGCGTGAGCGCGGGCCAGTTGGGCCTCGCGCTGGCCTTCCCGGCGATCGGCGCCTCGCTCGCGATGCCGCTGGCCGGGGCGATCAGCCACCGCTTCGGCGCCCGCAACGCGCTGCGCGGGCTGCTCGCGCTGTGGACCCTCGCGCTGATCATGCCGTCGCTCGCGCCCGACATCTACGGGCTGTGCGCCGTGCTCCTGGTGTACGGCGCCACCGCGGGCATGTCGGACGTGGCGATGAACGCACTCGGCGTCGAGACCGAGAGCAGGCTCGGCCGCTCGATCATGTCGAGCCTGCACGGCATGTGGAGCGTGGGCGCCCTGATCGGCTCGGCGGCCGGCACGGTCGCCGCCCATGCCGGCACCGACGCCCGGCTGCACCACCTGGTGGCGGCCCTGGTGCTCACCGCGGCCGGTCTGGCCGCCTGCCAGGGCGTGCTCGACCTGACCAGCGCGCCCGAGGAGGAGGCGCCGCCGAGGTTCGCGCTGCCGCCGAAGTCGGCCCTGGTGATCGGTGCGATCGGGTTCTGCGCGGTGTTCGCCGAGGGCGCCAGCCTGGACTGGTCGGCGGTCTACCTGAAGGACGAGCTGGGCACCTCGGCCGGGCTCGCGGCGGCCTCCACCACCGCCTTCGCGCTGACCATGGCGGTCGCCCGGCTGGTCGGCGACCGGGTGGTGGACCGGTTCGGCGCGGTCCGTACCGTACGGGTCGGGGGCGCGGCCGCCACCCTCGGCGGCGTGCTCGTGGTCACCGCCCCGCACGCGGCGGTGGCGCTGACCGGTTTCGGCCTCATCGGGCTCGGCGTGGCCGTGGTGGTGCCGCTGGCGTTCGCCGCGGCGGGCCGCAGCGGGCCGAACCCGAGCCAGGCGATCGCGGGTGTCGCCACCATCACGTACACCTCGGGTCTGATCGCGCCCTCGGCGATCGGCGGGATCGCCGACGCGACCTCGCTGATGTTCTCCTTCGGTCTGGTCACGGTGCTCGCGTTCGGTCTGGTGATCGGGGCGAACGTGCTGCGGGCGGCGGGCCGGACGCCGGGGACGAAGGACGCCGAGGGGGGCACCGGCGGCACGGACGGCCCGGGCGGGGCGGCGGACCGGGCGGCGACGGCGGGCGCCACTGAAGGCGTGCGCTGAGCCCGGCCCGCTCCCGCTCCCGCTCTCGCTGGGCCGACGGGTCCATCGGCCCGGGTGCGCCGGACTTCCGGACGGGGTGAGGGCCGCTGTCGCGGCTTACCATGTGGCTGATCTTTTTCGGTCCTGGCGCGACGTGGCCGGACCCGATCCGACCTCGGAGAACTGGAGCGAGCACATGAGCCTCGGCGTGCGCTGGACCTTGCACGGCGACGGGAGGACACCCGCTCCGGGAGCCGTCGTCCGGCCGGACGAGCGGCTCTCCTGGCCCCGTACGGCCGGCCTCGGCGCGCAGCACGTGGTCGCGATGTTCGGGGCGTCGTTCGTCGCCCCGGTGCTCATGGGTCTCGATCCCAACCTGGCGATCATGATGTCCGGTGTCGCCACCGTGATCTTCCTGCTCGCGACCCGCGGCACCGTCCCGTCCTACCTGGGCTGTTCGCTGTCGTTCGTGGGTGTGGCCGCCGCGATCCGCGCCTCGGGCGGGTCGAGCGCGACGGTGACCGGCGCCGTGTTCGTGGTCGGCGCGGCGCTGTTCCTGGCGGGGCTCGCGGTGCGGAAGTTCGGCGCCCGGATCATCCACGCGGCGATGCCGCCGGTGGTCACCGGCGCCGTCGTCATGCTGATCGGCTTCAACCTGGCCCCGGTGACGGCCTCCACCTACTGGCCGCAGGACCAGTGGACGGCGCTCCTGGTGATGCTGTTCACCGGGCTCGCGGTGGTCGCGCTGCGCGGTTTCTGGTCGCGGATCGCGATCTTCCTCGGCCTGATCTTCGGCTACGGCATCTCCTGGATCTTCGACCTGGTCTTCGGCAAGATCCACTCGGTGTCGGCGGGCGGCCAGGTCACCGACCACTGGCGGCTGGACCTCTCCGGCGTCTCCAAGGCCGACTGGATCGGCCTGCCCAGCCTGCACGGCCCCAGCTTCGAGTGGTCCGCGATCCTGGTCGCGCTGCCGGTCGTGATCGCGCTGATCGCCGAGAACGCCGGACACGTCAAGGCGGTCGGCGAGATGACCGGCGACCCGCTCGACGACAAGCTCGGCACCGCGATCGCGGCCGACGGCGCCGCGTCCATGCTGTCCACCGCCGTCGGCGGCCCGCCGAACACCACCTACTCCGAGAACATCGGCGTGATGGCGGCGACCCGGGTCTACTCCACCGCCGCCTACTGGGCGGCGGCCGGATTCGCGCTGCTCTTCGGCCTCTGCCCCAAGTTCGGCGCGATCGTCGCCGCGATCCCGGGCGGTGTGCTCGGCGGCATCACGGTGATCCTGTACGGCATGATCGGCCTGCTCGGCGCCCAGATCTGGATCAACGCCAAGGTCGACCTGCGCAACCCGCTCAACCTGGTGCCCGCCGCGGCCGGCATCATCATCGGCGTCGGCGGCGTGAAGCTGACCTTCACCGACACCTTCGAGCTCGGCGGCATCGCGCTCGGCACCATCGTGGTCATCACCGGCTACCACGTGCTGCGGGCGCTCGCCCCGGCCCACATGAAGGAGCAGGAGCCGCTGCTCGACTCCGGCACCAGCTCGTACGAGAGCGGCTCCGGCGGCGGTTCCGGCGGCGGTTCCGAGGACACGGCCGGCGGGAGCACGCCGCCGGGGCGCCCGGGCGCGAACTAGCCGCGGATTCGCCCGTTCTGGGGAAGCCGGGCGGCGGAACGCCACCGTCCGGCCCCGCGGCTGCCACCCTGCACCCATGGCGCAGACGCAAGCCCACGACCTCCCGCTCGGGCCGTTCACGGCCGTCGACCCGGTGGTGCACCGGATGCGGGCCATCCGCGCGGCCGCGCACCCGGCCGACGGGGTCGCGGTGTTCAACCGGGTCTATCTGACGGTCACCGAGGAGATCGGCCGGGCCATCGAGGCGGGCACCTTCGCCGACCGGCGGGCCGCCGCCACTCTCGACGTACGGTTCGCCCAGCGCTATCTCTCGGTCGTCGACGCGGTCGCGGGCGGCGGCCCGGCCCCCGCGTGCTGGCGGCCGCTGTTCCACTACCGGCGCCATCCCGGCGTACGGCCGCTGCAGTTCGCGCTCGCCGGGATCAACGCCCACATCGGGCACGACCTCGCGCTCGCGGTGGTCGACACCTGCCGGGCCCTGGAGTGCGCGCCCGCCGACCTGGAGGACGAGTTCGACCGGGTCGGCGACATCCTGGTGCTCCTGGAGGAGCGGATCCGGGAGGAGCTGATGCCGGGCCCGGACCTGCTGGAGATCGCGGACCCGCTGACGCATCTGCTGGGCTGCTGGAGCCTGGACCGGGCCCGCGACGGGGCCTGGCTGGCCGCCCGCTCGCTGTGGCAGCTGCGCGGACTGCCGGAGCTCGCCGAGGAGTTCACCGAACGCCTCGACCGGTCGGTGGGCCTGGTGGGACGGATGCTGCTGACCCCGCTGGCCAGGCCCGAGGACCTGCGCCGCCCCCGCTAGGGCCGCGCGGCCCCCGGCGGTCAGTCCTCCGGCAGCTCGACCGGGGCGATCTCGTCGTAGACGTCGCCGGGGCCCGGGTTGGTGGCGTCGGTGGTGCCGCCGAAGTGGTGCATCACGCCCCACACAGCGTTGAGCGCCGTCTGCACCGCGCCCTCCGCCCAGCCCGCCGTCCACGAGATGTCGTCACCGGCCAGGAAGATGCCCCGCTTGTCCTCGGGCAGCCGGTCCTGCATGAAGTGGGTGAACAGCCGGCGCTGGTAGCGGTAGTGGCCGGGCAGGTTCGCCTTGAAGGCGCCCATGAAGTAGGGCTCGTTCTCCCAGGACACGGTCACCGGGTTGCCGATGATGTGGCTGCGGATGTCGACCCCGGGGTAGATCTCGCCGAGCGACTTCAGCATGACCTCCATCCGCTCGTTCGCGGACAGCGGCAGCCACTTCAGGCTGTCGTCGCACCAGGTGTACGACAGGCAGATCACGGCCGGCTTGTCCGGGCCGTCGTCCAGCAGGTAGGTGCCGCGGGTCATCCGGTCGGTCAGCGTCATCGACATGACGTCACGGCCGGTCGGCTCGCCCTTGTCGTCGACGGCCTTGTCCAGCCAGAACGGCCGGTCGACCGGCACGAACAGCTTGGAGCTCTCCATGTAGTGGGTGCGCTCGATCGCCGTCCAGTGGTCGATCGGGAAGAGCGAGTCGTCGCAGGCGATCTTGGAGAGCAGCATCCAGGACTGCGCGGTGAAGATCGCCGCCCGGTAGGTGCGGATGTCGCCGTTGGCGTCGGTCACCGTGATGTGGTTGCCCGTGGTGCGGTGCAGCCGGGTGACGGCGGGCTTGGGGGTACGGCCCTCGTGCAGCGAGGCGAGCGAGGTGCCCTGCGCCCAGTGCACGATCTTCTCCGGCTCGCGCTCCCACATCCGCAGCGGCAGCTGCTGGGAACCGCCGTCGATGCCCTGGTGGTGGTCGTCGGCCTCGGTGTAGACGACCCGCAGGATCTCCAGGATGGAGTTCGGGAAGTCGGTGTCCCAGCCGCCGGTGCCGAAGCCGACCTGGCCGAAGATCTCGCGGTGCCGGAAGGACTTGAACGACTCGGACTCGCACAGGAAGCCGTAGAAGGTCTGGTTGTCGAGCTTCTCGACCAGCCGGGCCCAGATCTCCCGGATCCGCGGCACGTCGCGCTCGCGCATCGCCCGGTTCATGTCGGAGAAGTCGGCGCCCTCGTCCAGGCAGCGGTTCCACGCCTCGGCGACGTCGCGGTAGACCTGCGGCAGGTCGGCCACGGTCTCGGCGTAGTGCGACTCGCCCTTGAGGTCGACGACGGTCGACGGGGTCGCCTCGGCGAGCGGGTTCGGGAACGGCGAGGTGGTCAGGCCGACCAGGTCGATGTAGTGCTGGAGCGCCGTCGAGGAGGGCGGGAAGCGCATCGCGCCCATCTCGGCGGTCAGGCCCTCGGCGCCGGTGCCCTCGAAGCCCACCGTGCGCAGCCGGCCGCCGATCTGGTCGGCCTCGTAGACGACGGGCTTGAGGCCCATCTTCATCAGCTCGTAGGCGGCGACGATGCCCGAGAGACCGCCGCCGATGACGGCGACCTCGGTGCCGTGCTCGGTCGCCGGTATCTGGCCGAGCCCGGCCGGGTGGGCCAGGAAGTCGTCGTAGGCGTACGGGAAGTCCGGCCCGAACATGGTGATCGGCGGCTGCGCGTCGGTGTGCTGGACGGCGGTGGGCAGCGTGGACGTCATGGGGTACGGACTCCTTGCACGAAAGCGGTGGAACAGACGGGGAGGTCGGGGGGCGCGGCGCGCGGGCGGCTCAGGACACGGTCAGGGCCTGATCAGGGCGTGGTCCGGTCCTGGTCCGGGCCCGGGCCGGGCGCGGCCGGGGCGTGATCACGGTGCGGTCAGCGGCCCGTACAGGCCGGGACGGCGGTCGGCCAGGTACGGGTTGAGCGCCCGCGAGGCGGCCAGGGCGGCCGGGTCGACGTCGCCGAACAGCAGGTCCTCGCCCTGTCCGGCGCGGACCCGGGCGGTGCCGTCGGGGCCCGCCAGGGTGGACCGGCCGACGAACTCGAAGTCGCCCTCGGGGCCGGTGCGGTTGGCGTACGCGATGTAGAGCTGGTTCTCGAAGGCGCGCACCGGGACCACCGCGTCCGGGACGATCTCGGCGGGGTGCATCAGGGCGGTCGGCACGAGCAGCAGATCGGTGCCGGCCAGGGCCTGCGCCCGGACGTTCTCCGGGAACTCGACGTCGTAGCAGATCATCATGCCGACGGTGAGGCCGCCGAGCTCGGCCTGCGCCACGCCGGTGTCGCCGGGCGTGAACCACTCGGCCTCGAAGCCGCCGAAGAGGTGGGTCTTGCGGTAGCGGATCAGCGAGGCGCCGTCCGGGCCGAACAGCTGGGCGGCGTTGTAGATCACACCGTGCCGCTCGGTGTCGCGCTCGGGGTAGCCGTAGCCGATGGCGAGGCCGTGCCGGGCGGCGAGGGCCGCGACGGCGTCGGCGGAGGGGCCGTCGGAGGGCTCGGCGAGCCGGGCGATGTCGGCGCCGATGGCGTAGCCGGTGAGGAAGAGCTCGGGCGCGAGCAGCACGCCCGCCCCGGCGGCCGCGGCGCGTCCGGCGGCCTCGTCGAGGATCTTCAGATTGCCGGCGACGTCACCGAGCCGGCCGGAGCTCTGGAGCAGGGCGGTGCGCAGCGCGGGCATGGTGATCCTCGTGGGGGCGGTGGGGCGGCAGGTGCCGAGGGGGCGATGGCGATTCAAGGGGAAGACGTCAAAAACGGTACGGTTTCGGGCTCGGCCCGGACAAGGCGAGACCGTTGCGGACCGACCGTCGAACCGTTGCGCGATCACCGGCCGGGGCGGCGATTCGTTGCGCGGGGCCCGTGGGGTGCTTCGCGGGCACCCCGGGGGCGCTGCCGGGCCCCCGGCCGGACCGGATCCGGGGGCCGGGACCGAGGCCGGACCGAGACCGGACCGAGGCCGCTGCCGGGGGTGCTCCGACCGGGGGCGTACGGCTCCCCCGCCGCGTGGCGGAGACGGGGACCGTGCCGTGGCGCGATGTCCCGGCGGGGTGGCGGCGGAAGAGTGGTGCGTGCCCGGTCGGAGCGACCGGAACACCGCAGGACCTGCCGAAAGGACCGCACGGTCATGAACCGTCGTACGAAGATCGCCGCCCTCGCCGCCGCACTGCTGATCACCGCGGGCGGCGCCGGATCCGCCGCCGTGGCCTCGGGCGACGGGAGGGGCGCGCACCGCGAGGCGGCGGCGCTGACCGGCACGGCGAAGCTGTACCGCCCGGCCGGGGACGACATCACCTTCTCCTTCGACGCCCACCTGGCGGCGAAGGACAACATGAACCCGCAGGCGGCCACCGGCACCTTCTGGTTCAGCCACTACCGGGACGGCAAGGGCGGCAAGGCGGCCGTGAAGGTGGACTGCCTGGTCACCGGCGGCAAGGTGGCGGTGGTGACCGGCCGGGTGACCGAGACGGACGTCAAGGAGTTCGAGGGCGCCCGGGTCGGTGTCTCGGTGCACGACCTGGGCGGGCGCGACCGGCTCGGCTACAGCTGGATGACCCAGGACCCCGACAAGGGCGATGTGCCGCCGTGCCAGACCGCGCCGCCGTTCGAGAAGGTCAAGGCCGGTACGGGCGACTTCCGGGTGCTGCCCTGGCTGCCGGAGTACGAGCAGCCCGCCGCCCGCTGAGGACCGTCAGGTCGGCGAGCCGGAGGAGAAGCGGCGCAGCAGCGGTGAGAGCACCAGGACGGACTTGGTGCGCTCCACGAAGGGCTCGCCCGCGATGCGCTCCAGGACGCGCTCGAAGTGGCGCATGTCGGAGGCGAAGACCTGCACGACGGCGTCCGCGTCACCGGTCACGGTCGACGCGGACACCACCTCCGGATACCGCTCCAACCCTCGCCGGATGTCCTCCGGCGAGGTGTTGTGGCGGCAGAAGATCTCGACGAAGCCCTCCGTCTCCCAGCCGAGCGCCGCCGGGTCCACCCGTACGGTGAAGCCGGTGATGGCGCCCTCGGCCCGGAGCCGGTCCACGCGCCGTTTCACGGCGGGCGCGGAGAGTCCGACGAGCGAGCCGATGTCGGCGTAGCTGCGGCGGGCGTCTTCCGCGAGGGCGTGGACGATGCGTTCGTCGAGGTCGTTGAGTCGCACTACGGGTGGATCACTTCTCTGCGGGGGCCTCTGCCACGGCCGGTGCCGTGGCCAGTCGGGAGCGGCGCATGCCGTACAGGAAGTAGAACACGAGTCCCGCGGCCATCCAGCAACCGAAGACCACCCAGGTGATCGAGTCGAGGCTGAACATGTTGTAGACGCAGAAGATCAGGCCGAGCGCCGGGAGGACCGGGCCGAACACGACCTTGAAGGTGCGCGGCATGTCGGGGCGGGTGTAGCGGAGCACCACGACCGCGATGTTGACCAGGGCGAAGGCGAACAGGGTGCCGATGCTGGTGGCGTCGACGAGCTTGCCGAGCGGGATCATCGAGGCGAGCGCGGCGCAGAACAGCGAGACGATCACGGTGTTGACGCGCGGGGTGCCGGTCTTGGCGCTGACCCGGCCGAAGACCTTGGGGACCAGGCCGTCGCGGGACATGGCGAACAGCACGCGGGTCTGGCCGTAGAGCACGGTGAGGACGACGCTGGCGATGGAGATGACGGCGCCGGCGGCGAGCAGGGTGCCCCAGAAGGACTGGCCGGTGACATCGTTCATGATCGCCGCCAGGGTGGCCTCGGAGCCCGCGAAGTCCTTCCAGTGCCAGGCGCCGACCGCGACGGCGGCGACGAGGACGTACAGGACCGTGACGATGACCAGCGAGAGCATGATCGCCCGCGGCAGGTCGCGCTTGGGGTTCTTGGCCTCCTCGCCCGCCGTGGAGGCGGCGTCGAAGCCGATGTACGAGAAGAACAGGGTGGCGCTCGCGGCGCCGATGCCGTTGACGCCGAGCGGCATGAAGTCCTTGTAGTTGCCGGACTTGAAGCCCATGAAGCCGATGGCGCAGAACAGCACCAGGGCGGCGATCTTCACCGCGACCATGATGGTGTTGACCACGGCGGACTCGCGGGCGCCGCCGAGCAGGAACACCATCGCGAGCAGGACCACGATGAGGCCCGGCAGGTTGATGATGCCGCCCTCGCCCGGGGCGGAGGAGAGCACGTCGGGGATGGTGACGCCGATGGTGCCGTCGAGCAGTTCGTTCAGGTACTCGCCCCAGCCGACCGCGACGGCGGCGACCGAGACGCCGTACTCCAGGACCAGACACCAGCCGCAGACCCAGGCGACGAGTTCACCCATCGTTGCGTACGCGTACGAGTACGAGGAGCCCGCGACCGGTATCGACCCGGCCAGCTCGGCGTAGGACAGGGCCGAGAACAGCGCCGTGAGTCCGGCGATGACGAACGCGACCGTGACGGCCGGGCCGGCCTTCGGGACCGCGTCGCCGAGCACCACGAAGATGCCGGTGCCGAGCGTCGCACCGATGCTGATCATGGTCAGCTGCCACATCGAGAGGGAGCGGCGGAGCGTTCCGCCCTCCCCCTGGCCACCTTCCGTGACCAGGACTTCCACCGGCTTGCGGCGGATCAGGGCGGAGAGCGGGGAGGTGGTGCGAGAGGTGGGGGCGGTCGTGTCCTCGACCGGTGGGGCTGCGCCGTGGTCCAGCACTGCGGAGGCTCCTTATCGCTGCCTGTCGGCGGGGCGGGGACCACGGCGGCCACGCGGGCAGGCCGAAGCCGCCCACGGGGGGAGGGGAGACCGCCGAGCAGGCGGTCGCCGCCACTCCTGGTACGGGGCATGAGCCTAGGGCCCCGCGGTTCGCATCCGTAATGCAGGGTTGTTGCGCAGTGCCGGATGATCATTGCGCGCTCGGGGCCGGGACGGGGAAACATTGCGCGCCCCTGCATGAATCGACACATCGGGGGCATTGGCGCTCCTCCGGCGCGGGCGGTCGGCGGGGGCTCCAGGACGGGCCTCGCGGGGCGATGCGCCGACGCGGTACGGACGGGCCGCGCGGACCTGCCGAAGTGCGCGCCGGGACCGTCGCGCGCATTGACTCCTCCGGGCCGGTCACGCACGCTGCACCCGCCCGAACGGAGGTCATCGGTGAGCTGGCTGGAGCCCGAACCCTTTCTGCGCGGTACCGCCTGGCGGGACGGCGACCGCCCGGTCCGCGCCGACCCCGCCGACCTGGCGCGGCTGCCCTGGGACATCGCGCAGCGGGCCGAACTCCCCATCGGGGTACGGCTCGAGTTCACCGCGACGCCCGGCACCCGGGCGGTGCTGCTGCGCTACCGGGCCACCGTCCCGGCCGCCGGGGACGCGCTCAGGTCGCTGCGGCACGGCTTCGCGCTGTGGCGGGGCGGCAGCTGTGTGGCCGAGGTGTTCGCCGAACCGGTGACGGAGGGCACCGTACGGCTCGAACTGCCGCCATGCGGCGGCGAGTTCACCGTGCATCCGCCGGAGGGGCAGGCGCCCGTGCTGCTCGGTCTGCGGGCGGTCGGCGGGGCCCTCGGGCCCGCCCCGCACCGGCCGCGCTGGCTGGTGCACGGCGACTCGATCACCGAGGGCTGGTGGTCCACCCGCCCGGCGCACTCCTGGCCCTCGACGGCGGGCCGGCTGCTCGGCCTCGACGCGGTGAACCTGGGGTTCGCGGGCGGCGCGCGCGGCGAGCTCCCGCTGGCCGAGCAGCTCGCCCGGCTCCCCGGCGACCTGATCACCCTCGCCTTCGGCACCAACTGCTGGGCCGTCGTGCCCTGTTCGGCGCCGCTCCTGTACGAGACCACCCGGGCCTTCGTCACCCTGGTCCGGGGCGGCCACCCCGACACCCCGCTGCTGCTGCTCTCCCCCGTGCTCCGCCCGGCGGCCGAGGACACCGGCAACGCGCTCGGCGCCACCCTGGGCGCGCTGCGCGGGGCGATGGAGAGCGCGGTGCTCGATCTGATGGCGGCGGGCGACACCCGGCTCGCGCTGCTGCCCGGCGGGGCGCTGCTCGGTCCCGGCGACCTCGCCGACGGTCTGCACCCGAACGACCGGGGCCACCGGAGGATCGCGACGGCGGTGGCGGGCGCGCTGCGGGCCGCCCGCTTCGTCGCCTGAGCGCGTCCGGGCACGTCTGGGCACGTCTGGGGCGCACCGGGGGCGCGGCCGGGGCCCGGAGCCGTCCAGGCCCGCCCCCGGTCCCGTACGGCCCGGGAAACGCCGCAGGCCCCCGGGAGAAGCTCCCAGGGGCCTGCGGGCCGCGGACTAGCTCCAGCTGGCGTGCAGCGGCTTGCCCTCGGCGTAACCGGCGGCCGACTGGATGCCGACGACCGCGCGGTCCTCGAACTCGGCCAGGTTGTTGGCACCGGCGTAGGTGCAGGACGAGCGGACACCGGCGATGATCGAGTCGATCAGGTCCTCGACGCCCGGACGCTGCGGGTCCAGGAACATCCGCGAGGTGGAGATGCCCTCCTCGAACAGCGCCTTGCGGGCGCGGTCGTAGGACGACTCCTCGCTGGTGCGGTTCTTGACGGCGCGGGCCGAGGCCATGCCGAAGGACTCCTTGTAGAGGCGCCCGTTGGCGTCCTGCTGGAGGTCGCCCGGGGACTCGAAGGTCCCGGCGAACCAGGAGCCGATCATCACGTTGGACGCACCGGCGGCGAGCGCCATGGCGACGTCACGGGGGTGACGGACACCGCCGTCGGCCCAGACGTGCTTGCCGTACTTCTTCGCCTCGGCGGCGCACTCCAGGACGGCCGAGAACTGCGGGCGGCCGACCCCGGTCATCATCCGGGTGGTGCACATGGCGCCGGGGCCGACACCGACCTTGATGATGTCCGCGCCGGCCTCGATGAGGTCCTTGACGCCCTCGGCGGCGACGATGTTGCCCGCGACGATCGGGACGTGCGGGTCGAGCGCCCGGACGGTCCTGATCGCGGCGATCATCGACTCCTGGTGGCCGTGCGCGGTGTCGATGACGAGCGTGTCCACGCCCGCGTCGAGCAGCTGCTTGGCCTTGCCCGCCACGTCGCCGTTGATGCCGACGGCGGCCGCGATGCGCAGCTTGCCCTGGGCGTCGACGGCCGGGGTGTAGAGGGTCGCGCGGAGCGCGCCCTTGCGGGTGAGGATGCCGACCAGCTTGCCGTCGGCGTCGACGGCCGGGGCGTAGCGGCGGTTGGCGCCGTCCAGCTTGTTGAACGCCTCGCGCGGCGCGATGTCCGCGTCGAGCAGCAGCAGGTCCTTGGACATGACCTCGGACAGCTGGGTGAAGCGGTCCACACCGGTCAGGTCGGCGTCGGTGACGACGCCCACCGGGCGGCGGTGCTCGTCGACGACGACACCGGCCTCGTGGGCGCGCTTGGGGAGCAGCGCCAGGGCGTCGGCGACGGTCTGGTGCGGCTCCAGGACGATCGGCGTGTCGAGGACCAGGTGGCGGGACTTCACCCAGGAGATGACGTCGGTGACGACCTCGATCGGGATGTCCTGCGGGATGACGACCAGTCCGCCGCGGCGGGCGACGGTCTCGGCCATCCGGCGGCCGGCGATGGCGGTCATGTTGGCCACGACCAGCGGGATCGTCGTACCGGTCCCGTCGGGGGCGGAGAGGTCCACGGCCTGGCGGGAACCCACGGCCGAGCGGCTCGGCACCATGAACACATCGTCGTACGTGAGGTCGTACGGCGGCTTGACGTCATTGAGGAAACGCACGTGCTGACATCCCAGTCGTTCGGATCGGCCCCTAGGCATTTCAGCCAGGGGAAAAAGCACGTAGTTCATTGTCCCATGCCCGTACACCTACCCGTCCCGGGCGATTCATCCGAGGCTCACGGGGACCCGTTCGTCGGATCCTCCGAAAACGGGGCGGAACCCGCGGCGCCCGTGGGCTCGCCGAGCGCGAGCAGCACCCCGAGCCGGGCCGGGCGCTCCTCGACGGCGGTGGCGAAGACGTCCTGGGCCACCTGCCACTCCCGGGGGTGGACCCGGGCCCAGCCCTGCCAGCCGGTGACGACGAGGACGACCGGGCGGGGCAGGTCGGTGAGGGAGTCGGCGAGCGCGTCCCAGTTGCGCCCGAACCAGTCGGGCAGCGCGAGCGCGGCCGCGCAGCGGTCCATGAAGGCGGCCTTGTCCGTGACCCCGTACAGGTCGAGGACGACGGTCTCGCGGCCGTGCGGGGCGCCGAGGCCGTCAGGGTGTTCGGGGTCGTCGAATCTCATTCGGCGATCACCTCCCGGAAGCTCGCGTAGTGGTCGGCGGTGTAGTAGATCTCCCCGTCCTGGCCCGTGACGATGCGCCGCGCGCCCCGGTCCCGCCCGCCCGGCGTCTTCACCGTGTACTCGCGGTAGTAGCCGCGCGGCCTGCGGGGCAGCTCCCGCTCGAAGTTGCCGAAGACGCTGCCGTCCTTGGCGTACGGGAAGGGGCCGTCGGAGCGGATCAGCGCGAGGGTCCTGCGCGCCTCGGGCGGCAGGTCGGCCGCGCGGACGGTGGGCAGGCCGGAGGCGGCGCTGGGGGCCCGTGAGGGTGCGGCGGTACGGGTCGGGGCGCCGGGCGTACGGGAGGGGGCGGCGGTACGGGTCGGGGCGGGCGCCGTGGCGGTCCTGGAGGCCGCACCGGGCGCCGTGGCGGCCGATCCTGACGAGGAGGCGGAGGAGCAGCCGGTGAGGCCCGTCAGGCCGGTCAGGAGCAGCGCGAGCCCGGCGAGCAGGGCGAGCCCGAGCCGGGCGCTTCGCTGGATCATGCCCCGATGCTGCCATCGCCCGGGCCGGAGCGCGCCGGGGGCGCGCCCGTGGCCGCGGGCGATGCGGGGTCGAGCTGCGAGGAGGCCGGGGGCCTGGGGGGCCTGGGGGCCTGGGGGGCCTGGGGGGCCTGGGGGGCCTGGGGGGCCTTGCGGTCAGTCGCCGTCCGGGTCGGCGCGCTCCAGGGCCGGGCGCGGGCCCGGGCTGAACTCGCTGAGCAGGTGGTCGGCGGCCGAGCGGTCGGTCACCAGGCTGGTGACCAGGCCGGAGCGGAGCACCGCGCCGATCGCGGCGGCCTTGCGCTGGCCGCCCGCGATGGCGACGACCTCGGGGATCCGGCGCAGCCGGTCCGCCTCGACGGTGATGCAGCGCTCGCCGAGGTCGCGGCCGACCCGGCGGCCCTCCGCGTCGAAGAGGTGCGCGGACATCTCGGCGGCGACGCCGAGCGACGCGTAGTGGGCGCGCTCCTCGTCGGAGAGCATGTCGTGCACGGTGGAGATGCCCGGCTCCCAGGAGCCGATGGAGACGCAGGCGACGGTGACCTTGTCGAAGTACTCGAAGGCCCGCGCGATGCCGGTCTGGCTGCGCAGCGCGTTCGCGGTGGCCGCGTCCGGCAGCAGCATCGGCGCGTAGATGGGGTGGGCCTCGCCGCCGGACACCTGGGCGGCCCGCCGGACCGCCTCGACCGAGCCGCGCTCGGCGGTGCCCGCGTCGTACACACCGGTGAGCTGGACGACGGTGCAGGGCGGCAGCCGGTCGAGGGCGGCCGCCATGTGGATGGTGGAGCGGCCCCAGGCCAGGCCCAGGACGTCGCCCTCGGTGACCAGCTCGCCGAGCAGGTCGGCCGCGACCTCGCCGAGGTTCTCCGGGTCGGGCGACTCGTCGTCGCCCTCCGCCGGGGACTCGACGACCACGGCGTGGCGCAGCCCGTAGCGGGCGCGCAGCGCGTCGGAGCGCTCCGCGTCCAGCTCGGCCGGCACGCGGATCTCGATGCGCACGAGGTCGCGCTCCAGGGCGGTCTCCAGGACCCGCGCCACCTTGAAGCGGCTCACGCCGAACTCCTCGGCGATCTGGATCTTCGACTTGCCCTCGAGGTAGAAGCGGCGGGCCATGGCCGCCGCCTGCACGAGCTCCGCGGGTCCCATCCGCAGGGCTGACCGTCCCGCCGACATACCCGCCACCGCGATCTCCTCACTGCTGTTCACGTACGGCTGCTCGCGTACACGTTCACGTACACATTCACGGTCGTTCCGGTACCGCTGACCGCTGACTGCCGACCGCCGGCGGACCGGGGTCCGCCGTGGGGGCGGCCGGCCGCCCGCGACACCGGAGCGGCCGATTTCACACTGTGGTGCTGTTCACATTCGGACTCACCGTCATCCTGTCAGATCCGGCGGGTCCTGATCGGCCGTGTCGGCGGTCCGACGGACCGCGTTCATGTACCGGTGGGTTACCGGTGGGCCGATGGAGGTTCAGTGGCCACACGCCCAGGCGGCCGTGGCCGTGGTGGCCTCGGCCTTGGCCCGGAGCGCGCGCACGGCGGCGGCCGGATCGGCCGCTCCGTACACCGCGGATCCGGCCACGAAGACGTCGGCACCGGCTTCGGCGCAGCGTTCGATGGTGGACTCGGCGACGCCGCCGTCGACCTGGAGCCAGAGTTCGAGGCCGTGCTTGGAGATCAGCTCACGGGTGCGGCGGATCTTCGGCAGCATGATGTCGAGGAACGCCTGGCCGCCGAAGCCGGGCTCGACGGTCATGATCAGGAGCATGTCGAGCTCGGGGAGCAGGTCCTCGTACGGCTCGATCGGGGTGGCGGGCTTCAGCGCCATCGACGCGCGGGCACCCTTGGCGCGGATCTCCCGGGCGAGCCGGACCGGCGCGGCGGCGGCCTCGACGTGGAAGGTGACCGAACCGGCCCCGGCCTCCACGTACTGCGGCGCCCAGCGGTCCGGGTCCTCGATCATCAGATGGCAGTCGAGGGGGGTCGTGGTGGACCGGCTCAGCGACTCGACGATCGGCACACCCAGCGTCAGGTTGGGCACGAAGTGGTTGTCCATCACGTCGACGTGCAGCCAGTCGGCGCCTTCCACCGCCTTCGCCTCATCGGCGAGCCGGGCGAAGTCCGCGGACAGGATGCTGGGATTGATCTGCGCCATGTGCCAAGCCTGCCATGTTCTTGAGGAGTTCTTTGCCGCGAAGCGTCGTGGATCCGTGAGCGGTCGGTTCACCCGGTACGCGTAATGGTACAGACCAGTTGTTTTCCGGCGCGGACACCTGTCCGGGCCGGAAGCCGGGCGCGGCCTCGGGCCGTGTCGGGGGCGGGTCCCGGCCCGCCCGGGCCCGCCACGAAGCCGCGCCGCGGCCGCCCCGCGACCGCGTCCGGCTCAGGCGGCCGGTTCAGGCGGCCGACTCAAGCGGTACGGCGGATCAGCGCCAAGTACATCGCGTCGGTGCCGTGCCGGTGCGGCCACAGCTGGACGTCCGGGCCGTCGCCGAGCTCGGGCACGCCGGGCAGCAGCGGGCGGGCGTCGATCAGCTCGTAGCCGCCGCCCGCCTTGCGCAGCACGTCGTCGACCACGACCCGGGTCTCGGCCAGGTGCGGCGAGCAGGTCGCGTAGCCGACGACGCCGCCGACCCGGACCGCCTTCAGGGCCTCGGCGAGCAGTCCGCGCTGCAGCGGCGCGAAACCGTCCAGGTCGGAGAGCCGGCGCCGCCAGCGGGCCTCGGGGCGGCGGCGCAGCGCGCCGAGCCCGGAGCAGGGCACGTCCATCAGGATCCGGTCGAAGGAGCCCTCGCGCCACGGCGGGCGGGTGCCGTCGGCGGTGATGACCTGGTACGGGCCGGGGTTCCCGGCCAGCGCGCGCTCCACGAGCCGGGCGCGGTGCGGCTGCTTCTCGGACGCGAGCAGCGCGGCGCCGCGCTCGGCGGCGAGGGCGCCGAGCAGCGCCGCCTTGCCGCCGGGGCCCGCGCAGCCGTCCAGCCAGCGACTGTCGGAGCCTTCGAGGGGCGCGTTGGCGAGGGCGAGCGCGACCAGCTGGCTGCCCTCGTCCTGGACCCCGGCCCGGCTGTCCCGCACGGCCTCGATGGCACCGGGCTCGCCGCCCTCGGTGAGCCGCAGGGCGTACGGCGACCAGCGCCCGGGCTCGGTCTCGGCGCTCGCGGCGAGCTCCTCGACGGTGGCCCGGCCGGGCCGGGCGACCAGGGTGACTTCGGGCCGCTCGTTGTCGGCCGCGAGCAGCGCCTCGATCCCGGCCCGGCCGCCGCCGAGCGCGTCCCAGAGCGCGGAGACCACCCAGCGGGGGTGCGAGTGGACGATGGCGAGGTGGTCCTCGGCGTCGTCCTCGTAGGGCGGCGCGACCCGCGCCACCCAGGTGTCGAAGTCGTCCTGGGCGATCTTGCGCAGTACGGCGTTCACGAACTTCGCCCGCCCGTCGCCGAGCACCACCCGGGCCAGCTCCACGGTGGCCGAGACGGCGGCGTGCGTGGGGATCCGGGTCCCGAGCAGCTGGTGGGCGCCGAGCCCGAGGACGTCGAGCACCGGCGGGTCGACCTCGCGCAGCGGCCGGTCGACACAGGCGGCGATGATCGCGTCGTACGTGCCCTGCCGGCGCAGCGTCCCGTAGACGAGCTCGGTCGCGAGCGCCGCGTCCCGCCCGTCGAAGTCCTCGTTCTTCTCCCGCGCCTTCTTGAGGAGCGGCGGAAGCACCAGGTTCGCGTACGCGTCCCGCTCGTCGACGGCCCGCAGCACCTCGAACGCGAGGATCCGGACCGGGTCCTTCTGTGGCCTGCGGTGCGGCCGGGGGGACTTGGGGGGACGGCGACGTGCCTGCTCGCTCAAAGGTGCTCCGCGTGAGGATGGACCGGTCCGGCCGGTACGGCCGGGGTGGGGCGGCCGGGGAACTGCGCTCCGGCACCACTCAGCGTAACGCCGCCGGGGCGGCGAGCGCGGCGCGGGCGGGGGGGGCGGGGGGGGCGGGGCTGGCGCTCGGCGGGGCGGGCCCGGGGCGCGGGGGCGGGCCGCCGCCCGGCACAGGCCCGGCCCCGCCCGTACGGGGCGCTACGCGCCGACCCGCTCCCCCGGGGCGATCCGGACGCCGCGCGCCCAGTCCGCCGCCTTCATCGGCTTCTTGCCCTGGGGCTGGACCCACAGCAGCTCGACGGCGTGCGAACCGGTGCCCACGTACACGTTGTTCTTGCCGACCGACAGCTCGCCGGGGGCGAGGTCGGTGCGGTCCGTGAGCAGGGCGGCCTGGACCAGCTTCAGCCGCTCGCCGCGGAACACGGTCCAGGCGCCGGGGGCCGGGGTGCAGCCGCGGACCACCCGGTCGACGCGCAGCGCCGGGGCGGCGAAGTCGACGAGGGCGTCCTCGACCTGGATCTTGGGGGCGAGGGTGATGCCGTCGGCGGGCTGCGGCACCGCCTTCAGGGTGCCGTCCTCGATGCCGTCCATGGTCGCCGCGAGCAGCCCGGCACCGGCGAAGGCGAGCCGGGTGAGCAGGTCGCCGGAGGTGTCGGTGGGGCGGACGTCCTCGGTGACGACCCCGTACACCGGGCCCGAGTCGAGGCCCTCCTCGATCTGGAAGGTGGACGCGCCGGTGACCTGGTCACCGGCCATCAGGGCGTGCTGCACCGGCGCCGCGCCACGCCAGGCGGGCAGCAGCGAGAAGTGCAGGTTGACCCAGCCGCGGGCGGGCACGTCGAGCGCGACGCGCGGCAGCAGCGCGCCGTAGGCGACGACCGGGCAGCAGTCGGGGGCGATCTCCCGGAGCCGGGCGAGGAACTCCTCGTCGCGCGGACGCGCGGGCTTCAGGACCTCGATCCCGGCCTCCTCGGCCCGCTCGGCGACGGGGCTCGCGACGAGTCGGCGGCCCCGCCCGGCGGGCGCGTCGGGCCGGGTGACGACGGCGGCCACCTCGTGCCGCCCGGAGGCGAGCAGGGCGTCCAGGGCGGGTACGGCGACCTCGGGGGTGCCTGCGAAGACCAGCTTCACGCGGGGGAACCTCTGCATCTCGGGGCGGTGACGGGCAACGCACCAGTTTAGACACCGCCGGGGCCGCGCCGCCCGGGTCACCCCAGGGCGTGTGTCGAAAGTCCCGCCTGCCCGGCGGCGCCCGGCACGCACGCTCGCCGCGTTGTCGGGCTCGCCGCGTTGTCTGGCTCGCCCCGATACGTCCAGTATCGCGGCGACCCTCCGCCTTGCGATCGCACGCGCCGGACACCGCCGGGCCTGCCCTTCGGGCAGCCGACGCTACTTTCGACACACCCCCTGGGCCGGGCACCGCACGCCCCCGGTCGGCCCTCGGCCGCCCTCGGGGGCGTACGCGCGGGCGAGCGCCCCGCGCATATGCGGATACGCCCCCGCAGCGTGACCCAACCCCCGGTGGCGCGTTGGTCAAGAGAGATTGACCGAATCGGGTCGCCCCTCCTCCGCGACCCGCCCCTTTTCACGCCGGTTCGAGAGGCTCATCCATGGCCGACCACGCAACCCACGACGCCCAGGCCCGGGCAAGTCTGCACCTGCTCGTGCGGGACATCGAGCGGGTCCGGCGGCAGGTTGACGCATTGCGCACGCTCACGGCCCAGCTGGGCAACGTCTACCGCCCGCGCCGCTCCGCCCCTTCGACGGGCTTCGTCGTCTACGGACGCGCCCCCGCCCCCACCGTCCGGCTCGCCCAGGAGCTCCGCGACAGCGTGGAGACGCTGGTGACGGCGGCGGTGGACTTCGACCGCTCGCTCGGGTTCTCGTGGGACGCGGTGGGCTCCGCGCTCGGCGTCACCAAGCAGGCGGTGCACCGCCGGTACGGCTCGCGCCGCGCCCCGCAGCCGGGCGTCGCCCTGGAGCCGGAGCGCGCCCCTGAGCCGTCCGTGACCCGGACGATGCCGGTGGTGCCCCCGGCCCGCACGATGCCGCCGCAGCCCACCTCGGGCAGCCAGACGCTCCGTGAGGAACAGCGCCCGCCGGCCTTCCCGGCCCCGCGCAACGGCTGACGCGCCGCGAGTCGTCACCCTGGGCCGCCCGCGCTGTGTCAGGCGCGGGCGGCTCCGTCGTACCCCGGCCCGGTGACCGGCGTACGGCGGCCGCTCAGCCGATGTCCGGCGGGTCGACCCGGACCCGCACCGGCTCGCCGCCGCCGCGCGCGAGGCGGGACGCCTGGGCCCGCTTGAGGGCGGTGGCCAGGGCGGCGCCGCTGCCCGGCGGGACCCGGATCAGGGCCCGGTCCCACTGCTCGCCGGGCGGGGTGTCGCCGGGTCGGCGCGGGCCGCCCGGCCGGGTCACCGGGAGCGGCACGGGCCCCAGGATCTCGGCGTCCGGCGGCAGTTCGGCGGCCCGCAGGAAGCCGGTGAGGGCGTCCGGCGGCCCGGCCACGGCGGCCATCCGGGAGACCGGCGGGAAGCCCAGCTCGGCCCGCTCGGCCAGCTCCCGCTGGGCGTGCCCGACCGGGTCCCAGCGGACCAGGGCCTGCACCGGGCGCAGCGTCGGCTCGGCGACCACCACCACGGTGCCGCCCTCGCCCTGGCCGCGGACCAGGGCGGCGGCGTCGATCCAGCGGCGCAGCGCCTCCTCACCGGCCCGCAGGTCGGGGCGGCCGAGCATGGCCCAGCCGTCGAGCAGCAGGGCCGCCGCGTAGCCGCCGTCGGCGACGGGTTCGGCGCCGGGGGTGCTGACCACCAGGGCGGGGCGGTCGGGCACCCGGTCCAGGACGTGGTCGCGGCCCGAGGTGCGTACCGGCACGGCGGGGAACGCCCGGCCCAGCTCCTCCGCGGTCCGCCGGGCGCCGACGACCTGGGCGCGCAGCCGGTCGGAGCCGCAGGCCACGCAATGCCAGTCGGGCGCGCCCCGGCCGCACCAGCCGCAGTGCAGCTCGCGCTGCTCGGGAGCTTCGAGGGGGCCCGCGCAGTGGCGGCAGCGGGCGGGGGTGCGGCAGCGTTCGCAGGCGAGCCGGGGGACGTAGCCGCGGCGCGGGACCTGGACGAGCACCGGCCCGGTCTTCAGGCCCTCGCGGACCGCCTGCCAGGCGAGCGTGGGCAGCCGGGCGGCGCGGGCCGCCTCGTCGCGGGCGAGGTCGGTGTCGCCGACGGTCCGCACCAGCGGGGCGGCGATCCTGACCTGGTCGCGGCCGGGCAGCAGCGGCCTGGCCCAGCCGGACTCGACGAGCTGGGCGGCCTCGACGGTGCAGCTGGTGGCGCCGAGCAGGAAGGCGCAGTGGTCGTGGGCGGCGCGCAGCAGCAGCACGTCACGGGAGTGCGGCTGGGGGGCGTGCGGTTCGCTGTGGCTGGTGTCGCCGTCGTCCCAGATGACGGCGAGGCCGAGGTCGCGGACGGGCGCGAACATGGCGGCCCGGGTGCCGACGACGGCCCGGACGGAGCCGCGCCGCACCGCGAGCCATTGCGCGTACCGCTTCTCGGGCCCGGCCTCGGCGGTCAGCAGGGCATGCCGGCCTTCGCCGAGCAGGGCGGTGAGGGCGGCGTCGACCCGGCCCGCGGCCCGGCCGTCGGGGACGACGACGAGCGCGCCCCGGCCGGAGGCGAGGGTGGCGGCGACGGCGCGGGCGATCTCGTCGGCCCAGTGGGGTCCGGGCAGCGCGTTCCACACCGCGCGCGGTGAGCCGCCCCGGGCCAGCGACCGCAGGAACGCCTCGCCCTGCTCGTACCGTGTCCAACTGCCCGGCTCGGGTGCGGGCGGCGACGGCAGCGGTTCGGGTGAGGGCCGCGACTCGGCCTTGGCGTTGCGCGGCGGCACGGCGAGCTGGAGGACGTCGGCGAGGCTGCCGGCGTAGCGGTCGGCGACGGCGCGGGCGAGGCCGAGCAGCTCGGGTCCGAGCACCGGCTCGGGCGACACGACGTCGGCGAGCGCGGCCAGCGGCCCCGAGTAGTCGGACTCGGCCCGGCGCTCCACCAGGAACCCGTCGATCAGCCGCCCGCCCTCGCGCCGCCCGCCCCGCACCTGATGCGCCCCGGCCCCGAACCGCACCCGCACCCGCACCCCGGGCCGCGCGTCGGCGTCGAGCTCCTCGGGCACGGCGTAGTCGAAGAACTGGTCGAGGTGCAGCACTCCCTTGTTCACCACGACCCGGGCGACCGGCAGCTCCTTGGCCAACGCGGCCCCCCGCCACGTCCGCGGCTTGGCCCGGGGCACCTTGGCCTGCCGCACGGTCTCCCGGATGAGCGCGAGCTGCTCGGGCTCCCCCACCCCCGCACGCCCCGCACCGGCCTCGTCCCCACCGGTCTCGTCCTCGCTGCTCACAGCCCCATACCTACCAGACACCACCGACAACGCCACGCCCACGCGAAAGGGCCCGGCAGCCCCCTCAGGGGTTGCCGGGCCCTTCCTTGTGCCTCAGCAGGGGCTACGGGCTCAGACGCCCGCCGCCGCCTTCAGCGCGTCCACCCGGTCGGTGCGCTCCCAGGTGAAGTCCGGCAGCTCGCGGCCGAAGTGGCCGTAGGCGGCGGTCTGGGAGTAGATCGGGCGGAGCAGGTCGAGGTCGCGGATGATCGCGGCCGGGCGGAGGTCGAAGACCTCGGCGATGGCGGCCTCGATCTTCTCGGTCTCGACGGTGTTCGTGCCGAAGGTCTCGACGAAGAGACCGACGGGCTCGGCCTTGCCGATGGCGTAGGCGACCTGGACCTCGCAGCGCGAGGCGAGGCCCGCGGCGACGACGTTCTTCGCGACCCAGCGCATGGCGTACGCGGCGGAGCGGTCGACCTTCGACGGGTCCTTGCCGGAGAAGGCGCCGCCACCGTGGCGGGCCATGCCGCCGTAGGTGTCGATGATGATCTTCCGGCCGGTGAGGCCCGCGTCGCCCATCGGGCCGCCGATCTCGAACCGCCCGGTCGGGTTGACCAGCAGGCGGTAGCCGTCGGTGTCGAGCTTGATGCCGTCCTCGACGAGCTGCTTCAGGACGTGCTCGACGACGAACTCGCGGATGTCGGGCGCGAGCAGCGACTCCAGGTCGATGTCCGAGGCGTGCTGCGAGGAGACGACCACGGTGTCGAGGCGGACGGCCTTGTCGCCGTCGTACTCGATGGTGACCTGGGTCTTGCCGTCGGGGCGCAGGTACGGGATGGTCCCGTTCTTGCGGACCTCGGTCAGACGGCGGGACAGCCGGTGCGCGATGTGGATCGGGAGCGGCATGAGCTCGGGGGTCTCGTCCGACGCGTAGCCGAACATCAGGCCCTGGTCGCCCGCGCCCTGCTTGTCCAGCTCGTCCTCGTCGCCCTCGACCCGGGCCTCGTACGCGCTGTCGACACCCTGCGCGATGTCCGGGGACTGCGACCCGATGGACACCGACACGCCGCAGGAGGCGCCGTCGAAGCCCTTCTTCGAGGAGTCGTACCCGATCTCGAGGATCTTGTTGCGGACGAGGGTGGGGATGTCCGCCCACGCCTTGGTGGTGACCTCACCGGCGACGTGCACGAGGCCGGTGGTGATCAGCGTCTCGACGGCGACGCGGGAGGTGGGGTCCTCCCGGAGCAGCGCGTCGAGAATGGTGTCGCTGATCTGGTCAGCGATCTTGTCGGGGTGACCCTCGGTGACGGACTCCGAGGTGAACAGACGACGGGACACAACGCTCCCTGGGGTTGCAGCGGCTGCTGGCTACTCATTAGCGGACCGGCAGGGGGCTGCGCCCCGCGACGTTCCGAGGACAGTCTATCGGGCCCGGTCGTCCGAGCGGGCAGGGATCCGTCCAGACGATCGAGTGATCTCCCGGGGCGCCATCCTGACGCCACCCTCCGGACACCCCGCCGGGTTGTTCGGCGGGGGTACGAGGCGATGGGTGTACGAGAGGACCGTGTACGAGGGGACCGTGTACGAGGGGCTCGGGCGGGCGGTCAGCGCGCGCGGGGCGCGAGCCGGGGCACGACCAGGTCCCAGACCGTCTCCGCGAGCGCCTCCTTGGGGCCGTACGGGACCGGGGTCTCGGCTCCGTCGGCGGCCAGGACCACGGCCTCGTTCTCCTCCGCGCCGAAGGTCTTGCGCTCCCCCACCTCGTTGACGACGAGCAGGTCGCAGCCCTTGCGGCGGAGCTTGGCGCGCCCGTTGGCGAGCACGTCGTCGGTCTCGGCGGCGAAGCCGACCACGACCTGGCCGGGCAGCGCGCGGTCGGCGGCGAGCTCGGCGAGGATGTCGGGGTTGCGGACCAGCTCGACGGTGGGCGCGCCGCCGTCGTCGGTCTTCTTGATCTTGCCGGGGGCGTACGCGGCCGGGCGGAAGTCGGCGACGGCCGCGGCCATCACCACCGCGTCCGCGTCCGCCGCCGCCTTGAGGACGGCCTCGCGCAGCTGGACGGCGGTGCCGACCCGGACGATGTCGACCCCGGCCGGGTCGGGCAGGCCGGTGTTGGCCTCGACCAGCGTGACCCGGGCGCCGCGCGCGGCGGCGGCCCTGGCGAGGGCGTAGCCCTGCTTGCCGGAGGAGCGGTTGCCGAGGTAGCGGACCGGGTCGAGCGGCTCGCGGGTGCCGCCCGCGCTGACCACCACATGGCGGCCGGCGAGGTCGGGCGCGGTGCCGGGGGCGGTGACGCCGCGGGCGAGGACCCGGCGGCAGACCTCGAAGATCTCGCCCGGGTCGGGCAGCCGCCCCTTGCCGGTGTCGACGCCGGTGAGGCGGCCGACGGCGGGCTCGATGACGACGGCGCCGCGGCGGCGCAGCGTGGCCACGTTCTCCTGGGTCGCCGGGTGCTCCCACATCTCGGTGTGCATGGCGGGCGCGAAGACCACCGGGCAGCGGGCGGTGAGCAGGGTGTTGGTGAGGAGGTCGTCGGCGAGGCCGTGGGCGGCCTTGGCCAGCAGGTCGGCGGTGGCGGGGGCGACGACGACGAGGTCGGCGCCCTGGCCGATGCGGACGTGCGGGACCTCGTGGACGGATTCCCACACCTCGGTGGAGACCGGGTGGCCGGAGAGCGCGGACCAGGTGGCGGCGCCGACGAAGTGCAGCGCGGCGTCGGTGGGGACCACGCGCACGTCGTGGCCCGACTCGGTGAGCCGGCGCAGCAGCTCGCACGCCTTGTAGGCGGCGATGCCGCCGCTCACGCCGAGGACGACCCTGGGCTTGGTCGGCTGGACGTCGGTCACGGCGGTCACTCCCCGCACTCGGCTGCGTACGTCTCCTGACGCGTACGACTCCATGAGACACCACGGGCCCGGCGGATGTTCCGCCGGGCCCTGGTGAACAGGCATCGCGTGCTTACTGGACCGGGCCCTCGATGGCCTCGGAGGTCAGCAGGCCCGCGTTGATCTCGCGCAGCGCGATCGAGAGGGGCTTCTCGTGGACGTGGGTGTCGACGAGCGGACCGACGTACTCGAGCAGGCCCTCGCCCAGCTGCGAGTAGTACGCGTTGATCTGGCGCGCGCGCTTGGCCGCGTAGATCACGAGGCTGTACTTGGAATCCGTCGCCTCGAGCAGCTCGTCGATCGGCGGGTTGATGATGCCCTCGGGCGCGGTGATGGAAGAGGACACGCTCTACCTTCCGAAACTGGAATATCCGAAGAAGGAATATCCCCAGATGGATAAAAGATCAGACAACGTTCATCAACGTTAGCAGCTCACGGGCGACGTCCTCGACCGAGGTGTTGACGAGCGTGGTGTCGAACTCCGACTCCGCGGCCAGTTCGACCTTCGCGGCGGCCAGTCGGCGCTCGATGACCTCGGGCGACTCGGTGCCGCGGCCGGTGAGGCGGCGGACCAGTTCGTCCCAGCTCGGCGGGGCCAGGAAGACCAGCTGGGCCTCGGCCATGGACTCCTTGACCTGGCGCGCGCCCTGGAGGTCGATCTCCAGGAGCACCGGCTCGCCCGCTTCCAGGCGGTCGTGGACCGCGCGGCGCGGGGTCCCGTAGCGGTTGCCCGCGAACTCGGCCCACTCCAGGAGTTCACCGTTGGCGACCAGCTTGTCGAATTCGTCGTCCGTGACGAAGAAGTACTGGACGCCGTGCTGCTCGCCGGGACGGGGCTTTCGTGTCGTGGCCGACACCGAGAGCCAGACCTCGGGGTGGACCTTGCGCATATGAGCGACGACCGTGCTCTTGCCCACCCCGGAGGGGCCGGAGAGCACGGTCAGCCGCGGACGTACCTCTGCTGCCATGCAGCGATTATTCCAGCAATACCGGTGTGCCCGGGACGCGCGGCCCCGGAGCGGTGGGCCGTCAGGCGCCGGTGCTGCCGAACTCGCGCTCCAGGGAGGCGATCTGGTTGGAGCCGAGGCCGCGGACCCGGCGGGTCTCGGAGATGCCCAGTCGCTCCATGATCTGCTTGGCGCGGACCTTGCCCACGCCCGGCAGGGACTCGAGCAGCGCGGAGACCTTCATCTTGCCGATGACGTCGTTCTCCTGGCCCTGCTTGATGACCTCCTGGAGGGAGGCGCCGGAGTGCTTGAGTCGATTCTTGACCTCGGCCCGCTCCCGGCGAGCCGCGGCGGCCTTTTCGAGCGCGGCTGCGCGCTGTTCAGGGGTAAGGGGCGGAAGAGCCACGCCTACGTCACCTCGGATGTCGAACTGGTCGGATACGGACCGGTGGGAAGCGCACGCTCCACACCAGTGGAGGGACGCCCGACGCGAGTACGCCGAACGCCGACTCTGCCCCGGAGACTAGCGGCCAAGGCCGCCGGAGTCAGCGAGAACAGACGAAAAGTCCTGGTCAGCATCGACCGACCAGGACATTCGCGACATAACGACGCCGTTTTGGGTCAAGTTTTGTCAAGGAGTGAGACGGCGAGGACACGCCGCGCGACCTGCGGATTGGTGGAACCAGGTGAAATCGGCCCGCCCGGCCGCTCCGGACGCCGCCCGGCGGGTCAACCGCCGACGGCCTCGCGGATCTCGTTCGCATAACGTTCCGCGGCCGAGCGCAGCGCGGCGGCGTCGGGACCGGCCTTCAGGACCCCGCGGCTGACGTTCGGGACCACGTTGCGCACCGCGTCGCCGAAGACCCGGGGGAGGTCGGCGGGGGTGGCGCCCTGGGCGCCGATGCCGGGGGCGAGCAGCGGCCCGTTGATGTCCAGGTCGAACGCGGACAGATCACCGAGGGTGGCGCCGACCACCGCGCCGAAGGAGCCCATCGGGTCGGCGCCCGCGTTCTCCTCGGCCAGGTGGTTCAGCATGGTGGCGCCGATCGTCCGGCCGTCCTCGGTCCGTACCGCGCGCTGCACCTCGGCGCCCTCCGGGTTGGAGGTCAGGGCCAGCACGAAGAGCCCGGTGCCGGTCGACCTGGCCAGGTCGACGGCGGGCTCCAGGGAGCCGTAGCCGAGGTACGGGGAGACGGTGAGCGCGTCGGAGAACAGCGGGGCGTCCTTGCGCAGGAACGCCTCCGCGTAGGCCGCCATGGTGGAGCCGATGTCGCCGCGCTTGGCGTCCATCACCACCAGACCGCCGGCCGCCCGCAGGTCGGCGGTCGCGCGCTCCAGGACGGCGACACCGCGCGAGCCGAAGCGCTCGAAGAAGGCGGCCTGCGGCTTGAACACCGCGACCGTCCCCGCCAGCGCCTCGACGACCGTGTACGTGAAGCGCTCCAGGCCCTGGATGTCGTCGGCCAGGCCCCAGGAGGCCAGCAGCGAGGCGTGCGGGTCGACGCCGACGCAGAGCGGGCCGCGGGCGTCCATGGCGGCGCGCAGCCGGACGCCGAACGGCGCGAGGCCGGTCTCCGGGGCCGGGGCCCAGGTCTGCGCGGCGGCCGGGGCGGCCGGGGCGGTCGGGGTGGCCGGGGTGGCCGGGGTGGGGTGCGGGTCCTGGGTCACTGGGCGGCCTTTCCGGCGTCGGTGCGGTGGGCGGCGCCGACGGCCTCGGCGAGGGTGGCGTACGGGGAGGCCGCGAGGCGCGCGGCCAGGCCCTTGTTGATGGCGCGGGCGTAGAACGGGCCCTCGTAGATGAAGGCGCTGTAGCCCTGGACGAGCGTGGCGCCCGCCAGGATGCGCTGCCAGGCGTCCTCGGCGGTCTCGATGCCGCCGACGCCGACGAGGGTGATCCGGTCGCCCACGCGCGCGTACAGGCGGTGCAGCACCGCGAGGGAGCGCTCCTTGACGGGCGCGCCGGACAGGCCGCCGGTCTCCTTGATCAGCGCCGGGTCGGAGCGCAGCCCGAGGCCCTCGCGGGCGATGGTGGTGTTGGTGGCGATGATGCCGTCCAGGCCGAGTTCGACGGCGAGGTCGGCGACGGCGTCGACGTCCTGGTCGGCGAGGTCGGGGGCGATCTTGACCAGGAGCGGCACCCGGCGGCCGGTGACGGTGCGGTCGGCAGCCTCGCGGACGGCGCTGAGCAGCGGGCGCAGCGACTCGGTGGCCTGGAGGTTGCGCAGGCCGGGGGTGTTCGGCGAGGAGACGTTGACGACCAGGTAGTCGGCGTGGGCGGCGAGCCGCTCGGTGGACTTCACGTAGTCGGCGGCGGCGTCGGCCTCGGCCACGACCTTGGTCTTGCCGATGTTGACGCCGACGACGGTGCGGAAGACCTCGCGGCGGGCGGCGAGGCGGGCGGCGACGGCGGCCGAGCCCTCGTTGTTGAAGCCCATCCGGTTGATCAGGGCGCGGTCCGGGATGAGCCGGAACAGCCGCTTCTTGGGGTTGCCGGGCTGGGCCTCGCCGGTGACGGTGCCGATCTCGATGTGGTCGAAGCCGAGCATGGCCATGCCGTCGACGGCGATGGCGTTCTTGTCGAAGCCGGCGGCGAGACCGAACGGGCCGTGCATCCGCAGGCCGAGGGCCTCGGTGCGCAGCGCCGCGTGGCGGGGCGCGAGGACGGCCGCGACGAAGGTGCGCAGGACGGGGACGCGGGCGGCCAGTCGGATCCAGCGGAAGGCGAGGTAGTGGGCCTTCTCGGGGTCCATGCGCTTGAAGACCAGGTTGAAGAAGAACTTGTACATGTGTGTCCTCGTGAAAGAGGGGGACACCGTTTCCGGTGTCCCCCTCGTGGGCTGCTAGTCGCGGGCCGCGGTCAGGTGTTCCGCGTGTTCCTGGAGCGACCGGACGCCGACGTCTCCGCGTCCGAGTGCCTCGATGCCCTGGACCGCCGCCGCGAGCGCCTGGACCGTGGTCAGGCAGGGGACGGAGCGGGCGACCGCCGCCGTGCGGATCTCGTAGCCGTCGAGGCGGCCACCGGTGCCGTACGGGGTGTTGACGATCAGGTCGACCTGGCCGTCGTGGATGAGCTGGACGACGGTCTTCTCGCCGTTAGGGCCCTCGCCCTCGGACTGCTTGCGCACGATGGTGGCGTTGATGCCGTTGCGCTTGAGCACCTCGGCGGTGCCGGAGGTGGCGAGCAGTTCGAAGCCGTGGGCGACCAGCTCACGGGCCGGGAAGATCATCGAGCGCTTGTCCCGGTTGGCGACCGAGATGAACGCGCGGCCCTTGGTGGGCAGCGGGCCGTAGGCGCCCGCCTGCGACTTGGCGTACGCCGTGCCGAAGACGGAGTCGATGCCCATGACCTCGCCGGTGGAGCGCATCTCCGGGCCGAGGACGGTGTCCACGCCGCGGCCGTGGATGTCGCGGAAGCGGCTCCACGGCATCACGGCCTCCTTGACGGAGATCGGGGCGTCCATCGGCAGCGTGCCGCCGTCGCCGACGGCCGGCAGCAGGCCCTCGGCGCGCAGCTCGGCGATGGTGGCGCCGAGCGAGATGCGGGCGGCGGCCTTGGCGAGCGGCACCGCGGTCGCCTTCGAGGTGAAGGGGACGGTGCGGGAGGCGCGCGGGTTGGCTTCGAGGACGTAGAGGATGTCCCCGGCCATGGCGAACTGGATGTTGATCAGGCCGCGCACGCCGACGCCCTTGGCGATGGCCTCGGTGGAGGCGCGCAGCCGCTTGATGTCGTAGCCGCCGAGGGTGATCGGGGGCAGCGCGCAGGCGGAGTCGCCGGAGTGGATGCCGGCTTCCTCGATGTGCTCCATGACGCCGCCGAGGTAGAGCTCCTCGCCGTCGTAGAGGGCGTCGACGTCGATCTCGATGGCGTCGTCGAGGAAGCGGTCGACCAGGACCGGCCGGGTGGGGCTGATCTCGGTGGACTCGGCGATGTACGACTCGAGGCGGGTCTCGTCGTACACGATCTCCATGCCGCGGCCGCCGAGCACGTACGAGGGGCGCACCAGGACCGGGTAGCCGATCTCGTCGGCGATGGCCTTGGCCTCGGCGAAGGTGGTGGCGGTGCCGTGCTTGGGGGCGGGCAGTCCGGCCTCGGCGAGGACGCGGCCGAAGGCGCCGCGGTCCTCGGCGGCGTGGATGGCCTCCGGCGGGGTGCCGACGACCGGGACGCCGTTGTCCTTGAGCGCCTGGGCGAGGCCCAGCGGGGTCTGGCCGCCGAGCTGGACGACGACTCCGGCGATCGGTCCCGCGAGCGACTCGGCGTGCACGATCTCCAGGACGTCCTCGAGCGTCAGCGGCTCGAAGTACAGGCGGTCGGAGGTGTCGTAGTCCGTGGAGACGGTCTCCGGGTTGCAGTTGACCATCACGGTCTCGTAGCCCGCGTCGCTGAGCGCGAAGGAGGCGTGGACGCAGGAGTAGTCGAACTCGATGCCCTGGCCGATGCGGTTCGGGCCGGAGCCCAGGATGATCACCGCGGGCTTGGTGCGCGGCGCGACCTCGGTCTCCTCGTCGTACGAGGAGTAGAAGTACGGGGTCTTGGCGGCGAACTCGGCGGCGCAGGTGTCGACGGTCTTGTAGACCGGGCGGACACCGAGGGCGTGCCGGACCTCGCGGACGACGTCCTCGCGCAGGCCGCGGATGTCGGCGATCTGGGCGTCGGAGAAGCCGTGCCGCTTGGCCTCGGCGAGCAGCTCGGGGTCGAGCTTCTCGGCGGCGGCGAGCTCGTCGGCGATCTCCTTGATGAGGAAGAGCTGGTCGACGAACCAGGGGTCGATCTTGGTGGCGTCGAAGACCTCCCGCGGGGTGGCGCCCGCGCGGATGGCCTGCATGACGGAGTTGATCCGGCCGTCGGTGGGGCGGACCGCCTCGGCGAGCAGCTCGGTCTTGTCGCCGGGCTCGCCGGTGAAGGCGAACTGCGAGCCCTTCTTCTCCAGGGAGCGCAGGGCCTTCTGGAGCGCCTCGGTGAAGTTGCGGCCGATGGCCATGGCCTCGCCGACCGACTTCATGGTGGTGGTCAGCGTGGAGTCGGCGGACGGGAACTTCTCGAACGCGAACCGGGGGGCCTTGACGACGACGTAGTCGAGGGTCGGCTCGAAGGAGGCCGGGGTCTTCTCGGTGATGTCGTTGGGGATCTCGTCGAGGGTGTAGCCGACGGCGAGCTTGGCGGCGATCTTGGCGATCGGGAAGCCGGTGGCCTTGGAGGCGAGCGCCGAGGAGCGGGAGACGCGCGGGTTCATCTCGATGACGATGATCCGGCCGTCGTCCGGGTCGATCGCGAACTGGATGTTGCAGCCGCCGGTGTCGACGCCGACCTCACGGATGATCGCGATGCCGATGTCACGCAGCCGCTGGTACTCACGGTCGGTGAGGGTCATCGCGGGGGCGACGGTGATGGAGTCGCCGGTGTGGACGCCCATCGGGTCGAAGTTCTCGATGGAGCAGACGACCACGACGTTGTCGGCCTTGTCGCGCATCAGCTCCAGCTCGTACTCCTTCCAGCCGAGGATGGACTCCTCCAGGAGCACCTCGGTGGTCGGGGAGAGCGTGAGGCCCTGGCCGGCGATGCGGCGCAGCTCCTCCTCGTCGTGGGCGAAGCCGGAGCCGGCGCCGCCCATGGTGAAGGAGGGGCGGACGACGACGGGGTAGCCGCCGAGGGTGTCGACGCCCTTGAGGACGTCGTCCATCGAGTGGCAGATGACCGAGCGGGCGGACTCGCCGTAACCGATCTTGGCCTTGACGGCCTCGACGACACCCTTGAAGAGGTCGCGGTCCTCGCCCTTGTTGATGGCCTCGACGTTGGCGCCGATGAGCTCGACGCCGTACTTCTCCAGGACGCCCTGCTCGTGCATGGAGATCGCGGTGTTGAGCGCGGTCTGGCCGCCGAGGGTGGGCAGCAGCGCGTCCGGGCGCTCCTTGGCGATGATCTTCTCGACGAACTCGGGGGTGATCGGCTCGACGTAGGTGGCGTCGGCGATCTCCGGGTCGGTCATGATCGTGGCCGGGTTGGAGTTGACCAGGATGACCCGCAGGCCCTCGGCCTTGAGGATGCGGCACGCCTGGGTGCCGGAGTAGTCGAACTCGGCTGCCTGGCCGATGACGATCGGGCCGGAGCCGATGACCAGGACGGACTGGATATCGGTGCGCTTAGGCACGCTCGGCCTCCATCAGGGTGACGAAACGGTCGAAGAGGTACGCGGCGTCGTGCGGGCCCGCGGCCGCCTCGGGGTGGTACTGGACGGAGAAGGCCGGCTGGTCGAGCAGCCGCAGACCCTCCACGACGTTGTCGTTCAGGCACACGTGGGAGACCTCGGCGCGCCCGAACGGGGTGTCGGAGACCTGGTCGAGCGGCGCGTCGACGGCGAAGCCGTGGTTGTGCGCGGTGACCTCGACCTTGCCGGTGGTGCGGTCCTGGACCGGCTGGTTGATGCCGCGGTGGCCGTACTTCAGCTTGTAGGTGCCGAAGCCGAGGGCGCGGCCGAGGATCTGGTTGCCGAAGCAGATACCGAACAGCGGGGTCCTGCGCTCCAGGACGGCGCTCATGACGGCGACCGGGTGGTCGGCGGTGGCCGGGTCGCCGGGGCCGTTGGAGAAGAACACGCCGTCCGGGTTGACCGCGTACACGTCCTCGACGGTGGCGGTGGCGGGCAGCACGTGCACCTCGATGCCGCGCTCGGCCATCCGGTGCGGGGTCATGCCCTTGATGCCGAGGTCGACGGCGGCGACGGTGAAGCGCTTCTCGCCGATCGCGGGGACGACGTACGTCTCCTTGGTGGCGACCTCCGCGGACAGGTCGGCGCCCGTCATCTGCGGGGCCTCCTGGACGCGGGCGAGCAGCGCCGCGTCGTCGGCGACGGTGGCGCCGGAGAAGATGCCGACGCGCATGGCGCCGCGCTCGCGCAGGTGGCGGGTGAGGGCGCGGGTGTCGATGCCGGAGATCCCGACGACGCCCTGGCGCTCCAGCTCCTCGTCGAGGGTGCGCTGGGCGCGCCAGTTGGAGGAGACCCGGGCGGGGTCGCGGACGACGTACCCGGCGACCCAGATGCGGCCGGACTCGGGGTCCTCGTCGTTGACGCCGGTGTTGCCGACGTGCGGGGCGGTCATGACGACGACCTGCCGGTGGTACGACGGGTCGGTCAGGGTCTCCTGGTAGCCGGTCATGCCGGTGGAGAACACGGCCTCGCCGAAGGTCTCCCCCACGGCCCCGTAGGCACGGCCGCGGAAGATGCGGCCGTCCTCCAGGACGAGTACGGCGGGAGCCTTGGCGGCTCCCCTGGTGGAGGTCGTCATCGTGCGGTGCCTTCCGTCGTGCGTACGTGGTTCAGGTGGTTCAGGGTCTCGACCCAGGCGGCGTGCTCGGCGGCCCGGTCGGCCCGGAAGCCGGAGTCGAGCAGGGTGTCGCCGTGCTGCCAGGTGATGACGAGCAAGCCGCCCTCGGTGAGGACCTTGCCCGCGATGCCCTTGTCGAGGCGGGCCTCGCGGACGGCCTCGGCGGGGATCAGGAAGTCCTGCGCCCCGGGCCGTACGACGCCGATCCCGGCGTCGGTGAGGGTGAGCTCGGCGCGGCTGCGGGTGCCCAGGCCGTGGGCGACGATCCGGTCGAGCCACTGCCCGGCGGTGGTGGAGCCGTGGTAGCGGCCGCTCAGCGTCAGCTTCGCGGTCCCGGGGTCTTCCGGCACCTCGGGCAGCGGCGGCAGGGCGGACTGGAGGCTGCCGCGCCACTTCCATCCCTGGCGCATCAGCCAGTAGACGAGGGCGACGAAGAGCAGCAGTCCGGCGACCCAGCCGATGCGGCCGGCCCAGTCGGTGACCTCCGCGGACTTCGGTTCGGCCGCGGCGGCCAGGTGGAGGAGAGGTGTCACGCCAGATTCCCGTCGACGAGCGTTGCCCGGCCGCGCAGGAACGTGTGGGTGACGCGTCCCGGCAGCTCACGGCCCCGGTACGGGGTGTTGCGGCTGCGGGAGGCGAAGGCGGCGGGGTCCACCACACCACGGTAAGCCGGATCGACCAGCGTCAGGTTGGCGGGCTCACCAGCCGAGACGGGGCGGCCGTGGCCGGTGGCGCGGCCGATCCGGGCCGGGGCGAGCGACATCCGGTCGGCGACGCCGGCCCAGTCGAGCAGCCCGGTCTCCACCATCGTCTGCTGGACCACGGACAGCGCGGTCTCCAGGCCGACCATGCCCATGGCGGCGGCGGCCCACTCGCAGTCCTTGTCCTCGTGCGGGTGCGGGGCGTGGTCGGTGGCCACGATGTCGATGGTGCCGTCGGCGAGGGCCTCGCGCAGCGCCATGACGTCCCGCTCGGTGCGCAGCGGCGGGTTGACCTTGTAGACCGGGTCGTACGAGCGGACCAGCTCGTCCGTCAGGAGGAGGTGGTGCGGGGTGACCTCGGCGGTGACGTCGATGCCGCGGGACTTGGCCCAGCGGACGATCTCGACGGATCCGGCGGTGGAGAGGTGGCAGATGTGCACCCGGGAGCCGACGTGCTCGGCGAGCAGCACGTCGCGGGCGATGATCGACTCCTCGGCGACGGCGGGCCAGCCGCCGAGGCCGAGCTCGGCGGAGACGACGCCCTCGTTCATCTGGGCGCCCTCGGTGAGCCGGGGCTCCTGGGCGTGCTGGGCGACGACGCCGCCGAACGCCTTCACGTACTCCAGGGCGCGGCGCATGATCACGGCGTCGTCGACGCACTTGCCGTCGTCGGAGAAGACGGTCACCCCGGCGGCGGAGTCGTGCATGGCGCCGAGCTCGGCGAGCTTCTTGCCCTCCAGGCCGACGGTGACGGCGCCGATCGGCTGCACGTCGCAGTAGCCGGCCTCCTTGCCGAGCCGGTAGACCTGCTCGACGACACCGGCGGAGTCGGCGACCGGGAAGGTGTTGGCCATGGCGAAGACGGCGGTGTAGCCGCCGGAGGCGGCGGCGCGGGTGCCGGTGAGGACGGTCTCGGAGTCCTCGCGGCCGGGCTCGCGCAGGTGGGTGTGCAGGTCGACGAGGCCGGGCAGCAGGATCTGGCCGTCGGCCTCGATCACCCGCGCGCCCTCGACGGCCTCGGCGGTCAGGCCGGTGCCGACGGCGGCGATGGTCTCGCCGTCGATGAGGACGTCCTGCGGCTCGCCGCCGAGCACCTTCGCACCACGGATCAGGATCTTGCTCATGGTTCTTACTTCTCCTCGGTACGGGCGGTGGCGGGGGCGGCGGACTCGTTGCCGCCGAGCAGCAGGTAGAGGACGGCCATCCGGATGGAGACGCCGTTGGCGACCTGCTCGACGACCGTGCAGCGGTCGGAGTCGGCGACCTCGGCGGTGATCTCCATGCCGCGGACCATCGGGCCGGGGTGCATGACGATGGCGTGCTCGGGCATCTTCGCCATCCGGTCGCCGTCGAGCCCGTAGCGGCGCGAGTACTCGCGCTCGGTCGGGAAGAAGGCGGCGTTCATCCGCTCGCGCTGCACCCGCAGCATCATCACGGCGTCGGACTTCGGCAGCACCGCGTCGAGGTCGTAGGAGACCTCGCAGGGCCAGTTCTCGACGCCGACCGGGACCAGGGTGGGCGGGGCCACCAGGGTGACCTCGGCGCCGAGGGTGTGCAGCAGGTCGACGTTGGAGCGGGCGACCCTGCTGTGCAGCACGTCGCCGACCAGGGTGACCTTGCGGCCGTCCAGGCCCTTGCCGAGCCCGGCGTCCCGGCCGACCAGGCGGCGGCGCATGGTGAAGGCGTCGAGCAGCGCCTGGGTGGGGTGCTGGTGGGTGCCGTCGCCCGCGTTGATGACGGGGGCGTCGATCCAGCCGGAGGTGGCGAGCCGGTAGGGGGCGCCGGAGGCGCTGTGCCGGATGACGACGGCGTCGACGCCCATCGCCTCCAGGGTCTGGGCGGTGTCCTTCAGGGACTCGCCCTTGGAGACGCTGGAGCCCTTCGCCGCGAAGTTGATCACATCGGCGGACAGCCGCTTCTCGGCCGCCTCGAAGGAGATCCGGGTACGGGTGGAGTCCTCGAAGAACAGGTTGCAGATGGTCCGGCCGCGCAGGGTCGGAAGCTTCTTGATGGGCCGGTCGGCGACCCGGGCCATCTCCTCGGCGGTGTCGAGGAGGAGAACGGCGTCGTCGCGGGTGAGGTCGGCGGCCGAGATGAGGTGGCGCATCATCGGGGTGTGACTCCGTGGTGGGAGGGAGCGGGCATACGGGTGCCCAGGGGGGTGCCCCGGAACCCGTCGGAGGGCCGGTCCGGCCCGGTGGGGCCGGGCGCGCCCGGGCGGTGGCAGGGCCTTGCGGCGTGCCTAGGCGTCGGGCTTGCCGCCGAGCAGCACGGTGTCGCGACCGTCCTCCTCGGCGAGCTGGACCTTGACCGTCTCGCGCAGCGACGTGGGGATGTTCTTGCCGACGTAGTCGGCGCGGATGGGCAGCTCGCGGTGGCCGCGGTCGACGAGGACGGCGAGCTGCACGGCGCGCGGGCGGCCGATGTCACCGAGGGCGTCGAGGGCGGCGCGGATGGTGCGCCCGGAGAACAGGACGTCGTCGACCAGGACGACGAGGCGGCCGTCGATGCCGTCACCGGGGATCTCGGTGCGGCCGATGGCGCGGGCGGGCTTCAGCCGCAGGTCGTCCCGGTACATGGTGATGTCGAGCGAGCCGACCGGGATCTTGCCGCCGGTGATGTCCTCGAGCTTCTCGGCGAGCCTGCGGGCGAGGTAGACACCGCGGGTCGGGATGCCGAGGAGGACCACGTCGTCGGCGCCCTTGGCGCGCTCGACGATCTCGTGGGCGATGCGGGTCAGGACCCGCGCGATGTCGGGGGCCTCGAGGACGGGCCGGGCGTCATCGCCGTGGTGCTGCTGGTGCTGCTGGTTGTCCATGAAAAGGACCTCCTTCTCCGCCTCACGGGACGGCTCTTAAAGGACGTCGGAACTGCGCCGTCCACCCTACCAGGGGCGACGGGCGCCGCTGGTCACGACCCTCGCGGCGGCCCGGACGGCGTCCCCCGGAGGGGGGCGGTATGGACCATTCGGCTTGACGGGAGAGTGTCACGCTGCGTAACCTCACAGTGAGTTACCAGCCGCGCGGCGCAGCCGCAACGTCGTCTCAGCGTCCGGGAGCGTTATGTCCAGCGAATACGCAAAGCAGCTCGGGGCCAAACTCCGCGCGATCCGCACCCAGCAGGGCCTTTCCCTCCACGGGGTGGAGGAGAAGTCCCAGGGCCGCTGGAAGGCGGTCGTGGTCGGTTCGTACGAGCGTGGCGACCGCGCCGTGACGGTGCAGCGCCTGGCCGAGCTCGCGGACTTCTACGGGGTGCCGGTGCAGGAGCTGCTGCCGGGCACGACGCCGGGCGGGGCCGCCGAGCCGCCGCCGAAGCTGGTCCTCGACCTGGAGCGGCTGGCCCACGTCCCCGCGGAGAAGGCCGGCCCCCTCCAGCGCTACGCGGCGACCATCCAGTCGCAGCGCGGCGACTACAACGGCAAGGTGCTGTCGATCCGCCAGGACGACCTGCGCACCCTGGCCGTGATCTACGACCAGTCCCCCTCGGTCCTCACCGAGCAGCTGATCAGCTGGGGCGTGCTGGACGCGGACGCGCGCCGCGCCGTCGCCCACGAGGAGAGCTGACGGGGCAGGCCCCGCAGAAACGTGCCGCCGGGCCCCGGGAGTCGACTTCGACCCCGGGGCCCGGCGGCTTTTCCATGGCCGCGCACCCGTCGCCGTACGACCGGCCCGCCACGCAGGCACGACGGGCACCCCGGTCATGACGAAGGGGCCCGCGGCACCCTCACAGGTGCCGCGGGCCCCTTTCGGCCGCCTGAGGCCGCCCCGGGAATCCCTGGGGGCCTCAGGACCGTCCGGACAGGGTCAGCCGTCCTCGTCGCGGCGCAGCCGCGGCTTCAGGTCCTTGAAGCGCGCGAGCAGACCGTTCACGAAGTTCGGCGACTCGTCCGTGGAGAACTCCTTGGCGAGCTGCACGGCCTCGTCGATCGCCACCGCGTCGGGGGTGCCGTCCTCCCAGATCAGCTCGTACGCGCCGAGGCGGACGATGCTGCGGTCGGCGGCGGGCATCCGGTCGAGGTCCCAGTCCACCGCGTAGGTGGCGATGAGCTCGTCGATCCGGTTGACGTACTGGGCGTACCCGTCGATCAGCTGCATGGTGAACTCGTTCACCGGCGGCTGGTGGGGGTCGGCTCGGTGCAGCCGGACCTGGTCCGCGAGGACTTCCCGCACCGAGGCGCCGCGCTGGTCGGCCTCGAACAGGATCTGGAAGGCCCGCCTGCGGGCCTTGCTCCGGGCGGCCACGGTTAGTCGTTCACCCGGCCGAGGTAGTCGCTGGTGCGGGTGTCGACCTTGACCTTCTCACCGGTGGTGATGAAGAGCGGGACCTGGATCTCGTAGCCCGTCTCCAGCTTGGCCGGCTTGGTGCCACCGGTGGAGCGGTCGCCCTGGACGCCCGGCTCGGTCTCGGCGATGGTCAGCACCACGGCGGCCGGCATCTCGACGTAGAGCACGGAGCCCTCGTTCTGCGCGACCAGGGCGGTGAAGCCCTCGATGAGGAAGTTGGCGGCGTCACCGACGGTCTTGCGGTCGATGTGGATCTGGTCGTACGTGTCCATGTCCATGAACACGAAGTACTCGCCGTCCATGTAGGAGAACTGCATGTCGCGCTTGTCGACGCTCGCGGTCTCCACCTTCACGCCGGCGTTGAAGGTCTTGTCGACGACCTTGCCGGACAGCACGTTCTTGAGCTTGGTGCGCACGAAGGCCGGGCCCTTGCCGGGCTTGACGTGCTGGAACTCGACGACGGACCAGAGCTGGCCGCCTTCGAGCTTGAGCACCATGCCGTTCTTGAGGTCGTTCGTGGAAGCCACGGTTGCGGAATCTCCTGGACTGACGAGACCAAAAGGCATGGCGCGCCCTAGAGGGCGAGCAGCTCCTTGGTCGTGATGGTGAGTAGCTCGGGTCCGCCGTCCGCCTCCTGGCGCACGACGAGCGTGTCATCGATCCGGACCCCGCCCCGCCCCGGGAGGTGGACCCCCGGTTCGACGGTGACCGGCACGCAAGCGTCCAGTTTACCCATGGCCGCGGGTGCGAGCTGCGGGTCCTCGTCGATTTCCAGGCCCACCCCGTGCCCGGTGAGCGGTGCGACGGCGTCCGCATGCCCCGCGGCGGTGAGGATCTGGCGGGCCGCGCGGTCGATGTCGCGGTACTCGGCGCCGGGCACCAGGGCCTCCCGTCCGGCCCGTTGAGCGGCGAAGACGAGGTCGTACAGTTCGATCTGCCAGTCGGCCGGGGTGGTCCCGATGACGAAGGTGCGGCCGATCTCGCAGCGGTAGCCGCGGTAGTTCGCGCCGAGGCAGACCGACAGGAAGTCGCCCTCCTCGACCCGCCGGTCGGTGGGCCGGTGCCCGGGCCGTCCGGAGTGCGGCCCGGTGGCCACCGAGGTGGCGAAGGCGGGCCCGTCGGCACCGTGGTCGACGAGCCGGCGCTCCAGCTCCAGGGCGAGGTGCCGTTCGGTGCGGCCGACCAGGATCGATTCGAGGAGTTCGCCGAGGGCCTGGTCGGCGATCTCGGCGGCGATCCGCAGACAGGCGATCTCGTCCTCGTCCTTGACGATCCGCAGCTGCTCGACGCCGCTGGTCAGGTCGGCGAGCCGGATCCCGGGGGCGACCGAGGCCATGGCCCGGTGCCGGGCGACGGTCAGATGGTGCTCCTCGACGGCGAGCGCGTCGGCCCCGGCCTTCCGGGCGAAGTCGACCCCGGCGACGGCCGGGTCGCCGCCGCCCGCGGGGAGCACCACCAGGCGGAGCAGCTCGTCCACCCGCCCGTCGGCCGGGTCGGCGCCCGGGGCGGTCGGGCAGAGCAGCACGTCCTCGGCGGGCCCGAGCAGCAGCACCGCCCCGGGGGGCGAACCACCGGTGAGATAGCGGACGTTGGCGGGACGGGAGACCAGGGCCGCCGGGCTGCCCGCGGCCGCGCTGCGGTCGCGCAGCCGGACCCGACGTTCCGCATACACCTCAGACATGGTCCGAGCGTACGAGCGGGGGCCGGGACCGGCCTGTTGGGCGCCGCCGAGCGGGTCGGTCCGGCCGGTCCGGCCGGTTCGGCGCTCAGGCGGGGCCGGGCGGCTCAGGCGGGCGGGCGGCCGGATATCGCGCGGGCCAGGACCTCGTCGAGGACCCGGGCCGTGGTCGGCACGTCGTACGTCGAGTTGTCGATGATCGGCAGCCCGGAGCCGTACCAGCCCGCCATCCGGCCGTGGATCGCGGCGACCTCCTCGTCGGAGAGCCGGCGGTTGCCGCTGCGCTCGGCGTTGCGCTCCAGGACGATGTCGAGGCCGGGAAGCAGCACCACCGGGAGCAGGCCGGGGCCGACGTGCCGCTTCCAGCCGCCGAGGCCGACGACCGGCCAGTCCGGGAAGACGGCGTCGTCGAGGATGCAGGAGATGCCGTTGGCGAGGAAGTTGCGGGCGGCGAAGCCGCAGGTGCGGCGGGCCAGCCGGTACTGGGCCTCGGAGTGCTCGTTCCAGCCGGACTGGGGGTCGGCGAAGCCCGCGCAGACCCACTCGCGGACGTCGTCCAGGCTGATGTGCGCGGTCGGCACGGACCGGCGGGCGGCCCAGTGCCGGGCCACGGTGGTCTTGCCCGCACCGGCCGGGCCGATGAGGAGGACGGCGAGGGTGGCGTGGCCGGTGCCGGTGACCGGCGGCGGCAGGGTGATGTGTCCGGTGACCGGGCCCGTGGGGGCGCCGGGGGCCATCGGCCCGGCCGGTCCGGTGGGCCCGGGCGGCGGGCCCGCCGGGGCCTGGCCCCAGCCGGGTCCCGGCGGCGGCGCCGGGTAGGGGCGGTGCGCGGGGGCGGGCGGCACGGGCGGGTGGCCGCCCTGCGGCCGGTGGCCGGGTGCGGCGCCCTGCCAGCCGGTGCGGCCGGTGGGATCGTGAGGTGGCGGCGGAGCCCCCATCGCGTGCTGCATCCGGTGCCCCACTCCGTTCTGCCGGTCCCGCCGCTCGGCGTTCGACGACCGCTCGGACGATCGCTTCGTTGCCGGAACGTTACCGCCCCCGCCTTCCCCAGGGGAAACGGCCCTGGGGAATCGACGGGGGGCGACGGGGCGGGAACGGGCCGGTCGGGCACCGCTCCGCCCGGCGGACACCGGACCTCCGGCACCGGTCGGACGACGGGCACCGGTCAGGCGTCGAGCTCCTCCGCGAGCGCGCGCAGCGCGAGCCGGTAGGAGCCGATGCCGAAGCCCGCGATCGTGCCGGTGGCCACCGCGGCCACCACCGAGGTGTGCCGGAACTCCTCCCGCGTGTACGGGTTGGAGATGTGCACCTCGATCAGCGGCGCGGTGCGCTGGGCGGCCGCGTCGCGCATCGCGTACGAGTAGTGGGTGAACGCGCCGGGGTTGAGGACGACCGGGAACGCGCCGTCGGCCGCCTCGTGCAGCCAGCGGATCATCTCCCCCTCGTCGTTGGTCTCGCGCACCTCGACGTCGAAGCCGAGCTCCGCGCCGAGGTCCCGGCAGGACGCCACCAGACCCGCGTAGGAGGTGGCGCCGTAGATGTCGGGTTCGCGGGAGCCGAGCCGCCCCAGGTTGGGTCCGTTCAGGACGAGGACGCGCCGGGGCGGGCGCGGCTCGCTCACGCGGACACCTCGCCGTACGCGGCGATCAGGACGGCCGGGTCGGGGCCCTCCAGGACGGTGGGCTTGGCGAGGCCGTCGAGGACGATGAAGCGCAGCAGGTCGCCGCGGGACTTCTTGTCGACCTTCATGGTCTCCAGGAGCTTCGCCCACTGGTCGCCGCGGTAGCTGAGCGGCAGTCCGACGGACTCCAGGACGGCGCGGTGCCGGTCGGCGGTGGCGTCGTCGAGGCGGCCGGCAAGACGGCCCAGCTCGGCGGCGAACACCATGCCGACGGAGACGGCGGCGCCGTGCCGCCACTTGTAGCGCTCGTTCTTCTCGATGGCGTGCGCCAGGGTGTGCCCGTAGTTCAGGATCTCCCGGCGCCCGGCCTCCTTGAGGTCGCCGGAGACGACATCGGCCTTGACCTGGATCGAGCGGACGATCAGCTCGGCGGTGTGCGGGCCCTCGGGGGTGCGGGCGGCGGCCGGGTCGGCCTCGATGAGGTCGAGGATCACCGGGTCGGCGATGAAACCGGCCTTGATGATCTCGGCGAGTCCGCTGACGTAGTCGTGCACCGGCAGCGAGTCCAGCGCGGCCAGGTCGCAGAGCACCCCGGCCGGCGGGTGGAAGGCGCCGACCAGGTTCTTGCCCTCGGCGGTGTTGATGCCGGTCTTGCCGCCGACGGCCGCGTCGACCATGCCGAGCACCGTGGTGGGCACCGCGATCCAGCGGACCCCGCGCAGCCAGCTGGCGGCGACGAACCCGGCCAGGTCGGTGGTGGCACCGCCGCCGACGCCGACGATGACGTCGCTGCGGGTGAAGTTGGTCTGGCCGAGCGCCTTCCAGCAGTAGGCGGCGACCTCGACGGTCTTGGCCTCCTCGGCGTTCGGCACCTGGATGGCGACGGCCTCGTAGCCCTGGGCCGCCAGGTCCTCGCGCAGCGCCTCACCGGTCTCGGCCAGCGCCTCCGGGTGGATCACCGCGACCCGCTTGGCGGCCGGGCCGATCAGCGCCGGGAGCTCGCCGAGCAGCTGCCGGCCGACCAGCACCTCGTACGGCTCCGAGCCCGCCGAGCCGCCGACCTGGATCCGGGTGACTTCCTGGTCCGTCATACGTCCTTCAACTCCAGTGCGTCGAGGACCGCCTCAGCGACCTCTTCGGGGGTGCGCTCGTCGGTGGCGACGACGGCGCTGGCGACTTCTTCGTACAGGTGGCGGCGGGCGTCCATCAGCTCGCGCCACTGGCGGCGCGGGTTGACGGCGAGCAGCGGCCGGGCGGCGCCGAGGCCGACCCGGCGCACGGCGGCCTCGACGTCCATCGAGAGGTACGCGACGGGCAGCGGGCCGAGCAGCGCGCGGGTGCCGGGGTCGAGCACGGCGCCGCCGCCGAGCGCGAGGACGCCCTCGTGCTCGGCGACCGCGGTGCGCACGGCGGCGCGCTCCAGGTCACGGAAACGGTCCTCTCCGTCCTCGACGAAGATGTCCGCGATCTCACGGCCCTCGGCGGCGACGATGTCGGCGTCGGTGTCGCGGTAGACGGCGCCGAGCCGCTCCGCGAGCAGCGCTCCCACCGTCGACTTGCCGGAGCCCATCGGGCCGACGAGGACGACCAGCGGTCCGCCGGTCACCGGATGCGCAGGTTCTCGAGGTACGACGTCACGTTGCGGCGGGTCTCGGGGACGCTGTCGCCGCCGAACTTCTCCAGCACGGCGTCCGCGAGGACGAGCGCGACCATGGCCTCGGCCACGATGCCGGCGGCCGGGACGGCGCAGACGTCGGAGCGCTGGTGGTGGGCCGCGGCGACCTCGCCGGTGGCCACGTCGATGGTGGCGAGGGCGCGCGGGACGGTCGCGATCGGCTTCATCGCGGCGCGGACCCGGAGGAGTTCGCCGGTGCTGAGGCCGCCCTCGGTGCCACCGGCGCGGCCGGAGCTGCGGGTGATGCCGTCGGGGCCCTTGACGATCTCGTCGTGGGCCTGGGAGCCGGGCACCCGGGCGAGGTCGAAGCCGTCGCCGACCTCGACGCCCTTGATGGCCTGGATGCCCATGAGCGCGGCGGCGAGCCGGGCGTCGAGGCGGCGGTCCCAGTGGACGTGCGAGCCGAGGCCGACGGGCACCCCGTAGGCGAGCACCTCGACGACGCCGCCGAGGGTGTCGCCGTCCTTGTGGGCCTGGTCGATCTCGGCGACCATCGCCTTCGACGCGTCCGCGTCGAGGCAGCGGACCGGGTCGGCGTCGAGCTTCTCGACGTCGGCGGGGGTCGGGTAGACGCCGTACGGGGCCTTCGCCGCGGCCAGCTCGACCACGTGCGAGACGATCTCGATGCCGGCCGCCTCCTTGAGGAAGGAGCGGGCGACGGCACCGAGGGCGACGCGGGCGGCGGTCTCCCGGGCGCTGGCGCGCTCCAGGATAGGCCGGGCCTCGTCGAAGCCGTACTTCTGCATGCCGGCCAGGTCGGCGTGGCCGGGGCGCGGGCGGGTGAGCGGCGCGTTGCGGCCGGTCTCCTTGAGCTCGGCCGGGTCGACCGGGTCGGCCGACATGACCTTCTCCCACTTGGGCCACTCGGTGTTGCCGACCATGACGGCGACGGGGGAGCCGAGGGAGAGGCCGTGCCGGACGCCACCCAGGAAGGTGACCTCGTCCTGCTCGAACTTCATCCGGGCACCGCGTCCATAGCCGAGGCGCCGCCGGGCGAGATGGTCCGCCACCAGCTCCGTGGTGACCGGGACACCGGCCGGAAGTCCCTCAAGGGTTGCAACCAGCGCGGGGCCGTGGGACTCCCCCGCCGTCAGCCAACGCAACCTGCTCAACGATGCTCCTCATGCTCGCGCCTGGGCACTGCGAAGACGCGGCCAGGGTGCGCGGCCCGGGCCCGCCTCCCCCGATCCTCCCACGTCCGGGGCACCGGTCGATCGCCGGTCCACGGGTCGGGACATGAGTCTCACCGGTCGGCGGCGGCCGCCGGTGCTTCCGCGGGTTCCTCCGCCGGTGCCTTCGACACCGCTCCGGCCGGTGCGGCGGCGGGCTCCTCCCGGCGGGCCTTGCGCCGTTCGCGGATCCGGCTGCCGACGACGTACGCCAGACTCGCGACGACCAGCGCGATCACCAGGCAGCGCAGCCAGACCGGCCCGTCGCGGAACGCGAACCGGAGCGCTCCCGCCGCCAGCCGCACCAGATCGACCACCAGTTCCGCCTTCGACGCGAGCAGCACGTCTCCCCCTCCCCCTGCCAACAGTTCTTCCTCCCCCGGACCGGCCGTGGCGGGCCTAGGGCAGCCTCGGACGGCCGCTCAGCGCGCGGCGAGCGCCTGTTCCCCGGCCGCCCGCATCGCGGCCAGCGGCGCGGGCACCCGCCCGGTCATCCGCTCGACCTGGAGCACGGCCTGGTGGACCAGCAGGTCGAGGCCGCCGACCACCTTGCCGCCGCGGTCGGACCAGGCGGCGGCGAGCCGGGTGGGCCAGGGGTCGTAGAGCACGTCGAACAGGGTGCCGGGGCGCTCCGGCACCTCGGCGGCGAGGGCGTCGGTGGTCCCGGCCGGGGTGGTGGCGACGACCAGCGGCGCGTCGAGCGCGCGGGCCGCCTCGTCCCAGCCCGCGGTGCGCACGTCGACGCCGAGCCGCTCGCCCCAGCCGCGCATCTCGGCGGCGCGCGCCTCGCTGCGGACGTAGGCGGTGACGGGCCCGGCGCAGATCTGGGCGAGCGCGGCGAGCGCCGAGGAGGCGGTGGCCCCGGCGCCGAGTACGGCGGCGGTCGGTACCTTCTCGACCCCGCGCTCGCGCAGCGCCGCGACCATGCCGGGGATGTCGGTGTTGTCGCCGAGCCTGCGGCCGTCCGCGCCGATGACGACGGTGTTGACGGCCTCGACCGAGGCGGCGGTGTCGCTGACGCCGTCGAGCAGCGGGATGATCGCCCGCTTCAGCGGCATGGTGAGCGAGAGCCCCGCCCAGGAGGCGTCCAGCTCGCCCATGAACCCGGGCAGCGCGGCCTCGTCGATGTCGAACCGGTCGTAGGACCAGTCGTCGAGGCCGAGTGCCCGGTACGCGGCCCGGTGCAGGACCGGGGAGAGCGAGTGGGCGATGGGCGAGCCGAGCACGGCCGCCCTCCTGGGTGGGGTCATCTCGGTTCCGCTCAGTTCTCCGCGTTGAACTTCGCCACGAGCCGGTCGTGCTCGGCGAGGGTCTTGGCGAACTCGGTCTTGTTCATGCCGTCGGTGGCGACGAAGTACAGCCAGCCGTCCTTCGTCGGGTTCATGGCGGCCTGGATGGCCTCCTTGCCCGGGTTGCCGATCGGCCCCGGGGGCAGGCCCCGGTTGGTGTACGTGTTGTACGGGTCGGGATTGCTCAGTACTTCCTTGCGGGTAATCTTGATCTTGCTCTGCCCGCGCAGGTAGTTGTACGACGAGTCGAACTGGAGGAGCTGCATGGTCTCCTTGTTGTCCGGACTCATGCGGTTGTAGATGACCTCGGCCATCTTGGTGAAGTCGTCGTGGGTCTTGCCCTCTGCCTGGACCAGGCTGGCGGCGGTGAGCAGCTGCCACGGTCCTTCGAGTCCGACCTCCTTGGCCTTCGCCTCGATGTCGAGCTTGGTGTACTCCTCGTTGGAGCGGGCCACCATCCGGCGCAGCACCTCTTCGGGCTTGGTGCCCTTGGCCAGCGGGTAGCTGGCCGGGAAGAGGAAGCCCTCCAGCGGGTCCTTCAGCTTCGCGTGGTTCTTCGCCCAGTCGGGCAGACCGAGGCTGCCGGCCTGCTTGAAGGCGGTGTCCTTGGTGGTGCCGGGCTTCAACCCGAGGCGCTTGTCGACCTCGGCGTACACCCAGCTGTTGCGCCGTCCCTCGGGGATGACGAAGTTCGCCTGGCTGGCCGGGTTGAGCATCATCGCGACCGCGGACTCCGCCGACATCTCCTTCTTCAGCGTGTACACGCCGGCCTGGATGGAGATGCCCTTGGGGTTCTTCTGCTGGGCCGAGACGAAGGCGTCGACGCTCTTGACCACGCCGGCCTTCTTGAGGATGTTGCCGATGTCGTAGCCGAGCGCGCCCTTGGGGATCTCCACCTGGACGTCGCCGCTGCCCTCGCCCGCGTAGTCGGGGGCGGCACCGAACTGGCCCTGCCAGAAGGTGTAGCCGAGATAGCCGAGGCCGCCGACGCCGCCGACGATGACCGCGGCGACCACCAGGCACGCCATGCCGTTCTTCGCCTTGCGGCCCTTGCCGCCCCGGCGCTCCCGGCCACCGCCGCCGCGCGCGCCGCGGCGGCCGCCGGGCTCCTCGTCGCCGTCGGGCTCGTCGTCGCCCTCGTCGTCGCCCTGGTCGTCGTACGCCGCGCGGTCGTCGCGGCGCGGCGCGGGCTCGTCCTTGCCGGTGAAGAACGGATGGTCCTCCTCCGCCGGCTCGGCGTCCCAGTCGGTCACCGGCTGCGGCGGGACCTGCCGCCGGGGACCCGGCGGCTGCGGCGGCGGGTAGGCGTCGGGGGTGCCGTAGAGGTCGGGCTGCTGGCCGCCGTAGGGATCGGCGGGAGCGGCGTTGTACGGCATGGCAGCCTGGCCCGTCTCCCAGTGCCCGTCGTACGGCTGTGCGGGATAGCCGGGCGTGTCGTAACCGCCCGGCTGCTGCCCGTACTGCTGCTGCTCGCCGTACTGCTCCTGCGGGTACTGCGGCTGGTGCGGGTCCTGCGGGTACGGGTCCTGCCCGTACTGCTGCGGGGCGTGCTGCTGCTGAGCCTGCTGCTGGTGCTGGTCCTGCGGAAACTGTTGCTGGGCGTGCCCTTGCGGATACTGCTGGTACGGCGTTTGCGGCTGCTGATACTGGGGAGGCTGCTGGTGGGCGTACGGGTCGCCGACGTACCCCTGCTGCTGGTCGCCGGGGTACGCCTGCTGCTGCCCGTGCGGGTCCTGGTGGCCGTACTGCGCCTGCTGCGGGTACTGCTGCTGCTGGCCCTCCCACCCCTGGTCCCCGTACAGGGGATCCGTGGGGTGCCACGGTTCGGAGCCGGGGCTCCGGCCATACTCAGTCATCGATCCCCAAACAGCCGCGAGGCTTCCGGTGGTTCCGCCTCTACGTTGTGCGGCAGCTGTTCGAACCGCCGCATCGCGCGGAACGTTACCGTATCGCGATCAGATGACCACTTCGACGCCCTCACCGGGCGGATTACCTGATACCCGTTCGGACTCAAGAGCGTTCTGCAGGATGATCACAGCCGCGGCCTGATCGATGACGGAGCGGCCCTTCTTCGCCTTCACTCCCGAGGCCCGCAGCCCCTGGGTGGCGGAGACCGTGGTCATCCGCTCGTCGACGAGCCGGACCGGCACCGGGTTGATGCCCTTGGCCAGCTCACCGGCGAAGGCCCGGACCTTGGTCGCGGCCGGACCCTCCCGCCCGCTGAGCGAACGGGGCAGTCCGACGACCACCTCGATCGGCTCGTACTCGGCGACGATCTGACGCAGCCGCCGGTGGGCGGCCGGGACGTCACGTCCCGGCACGGTCTCCACCGGCGTGGCCAGGACCCCGTCGGGGTCGCACGAGGCGACCCCGATCCGGGCGTCCCCGACGTCGACGGCGATCCGACGTCCTCGGCGCATGGTCACGCGGCGTCCAGGACCTGACGCTCGACGGCGTCGATGGCCTCGCCGACCGCCTGCGGGTTCTGACCGCCGCCCTGGGCGACGTCCGGCTTGCCGCCGCCACCGCCACCGAGGGTCTTGGCGGCCGTGCGGACCAGCTCGCCGGCCTTGAGACCGCGCTCGCGGGCGGCCTCGTTGGTGGCGATCACGGTCAGCGGCTTGCCGTTGGCCGTGGTGAACAGGGCCACGACGGCCGGGCGGTCGGACGGGATGCGGCCGCGCACGTCGAGGACCAGCTTGCGCAGGTCGTCGGCGCCGGTGCCGTCCGGGACCTGGCCGGTGACCAGGGCGATGCCGCGGACGTCCTTGGCGGAGTCGACCAGACCGGCGGCGGCCTGGAGGACCTTCTCCGCGCGGAACTTCTCGATCTCCTTCTCGGCGTCCTTCAGCTTGCCGAGCATCGCGGAGATCTTCTCCGGCAGCTCCTCGGCACGGCCCTTGACCAGCTCCTGGAGCTGGGCGACGACCGTGTGCTCCTTGGCGAGGAAGTTGTACGCGTCGACGCCGACGAGGGCCTCGATGCGGCGCACGCCGGAGCCGATGGAGGACTCGCCGAGCAGCTTCACCAGACCGAGCTGGGCGGTGTTGTGCACGTGGGTGCCGCCGCACAGTTCCTTGGAGAAGTCGCCGATGGTGACGACGCGGACCTGCTCGCCGTACTTCTCGCCGAACTCGGCGATGGCGCCCTGGCGCTTGGCCTCGTCGATCGGCATGACCTCGGCGTGCACCTCCAGCTCGCGCGAGAGGACCTCGTTGATCTTCTGCTCGACGTCGGTGAGGACCGTGCCGGGGACGGCGTTCGGCGAGCCGAAGTCGAAGCGGAAGCGGCCGGGCTGGTTCTCGGAACCGGCCTGGGCGGCCGTGGGGCCGAGGGCGTCGCGCAGCGCCTGGTGGGTGAGGTGGGTGGCCGAGTGGGCGCGGGCGATGGCCCGGCGGCGGCGCACGTCGATGGCGGCGTAGGCGGTGGCGCCCACGGTGACCTCGCCGACCTGCACCGAACCCTTGTGCACGGACACGCCCGGCACCGGCTGCTGCACGTCGCGGATCTCGATCACGGCACCGGAGTGCAGCTTGATCCGGCCCTGGTCGGCGATCTGACCGCCGCCCTCGGCGTAGAACGGGGTGCGGTCGAGGACGACCTCGACCTCGTCGCCCTCGGAGGCGGCCGGCGAGGAGACGCCGTTGACCAGCAGACCGACGACCGTGGTCTCGCCCTCGGTGTTGGTGTAGCCGGTGAACTGGGTGGCACCGGCGGCGTCGGCGATCTCACGGTACGAGGTGAGGTTGGCGTGGCCGGTCTTCTTGGCCTGGGCGTCGGCCTTGGCCCGCTCCCGCTGCTCCTTCATCAGGCGGCGGAAACCGTCCTCGTCCACCGAGAGGCCCTGTTCGGCGGCCATCTCCAGGGTGAGGTCGATCGGGAAGCCCCAGGTGTCGTGGAGCAGGAACGCCTTGTCGCCGGAGAGGATCTTGCCGCCGGCGGCCTTGGTCTCGGTGACGGCGGTGTCGAGGATGTTGGTGCCGCCCTTGAGGGCCTTGAGGAACGCGGCCTCCTCGGCGAGGGCGACGGTCTCGATGCGCTTGCGGTCGGTCTCCAGCTCCGGGTACTGCTCGCCCATGGTCCGGATGACGGTGTCGACGAGCTCGCCGACGACCGGGCCGGTGGCGCCGAGCAGGCGCATGTTGCGGACGGCGCGGCGCATGATGCGGCGCAGCACGTAGCCGCGGCCCTCGTTGCCGGGGGTGACGCCGTCGCCGATGAGCATCACGGAGGTGCGCATGTGGTCGGCGACCACGCGCAGCGAGACGTCCGAGTCGTGGGCCTTGCCGTAGCCGACGCCGGTCAGCTCGGTGGCCTTGTCGATGACGACCTTGAGGGTGTCGGTCTCGTACATGTTCTGCACGCCCTGGAGGATCATCGCCAGGCGCTCGAGTCCGAGGCCGGTGTCGATGTTCTTGGACGGCAGGTCGCCGAGGATCTCGAAGTCCTCCTTGCCGATGCCCTGGCCGCGCTCGTACTGCATGAAGACCAGGTTCCAGATCTCCACGTACCGCTCGTCGTTGACGGCCGGGCCGCCCTCGACGCCGAACTCGGGGCCGCGGTCGTAGTTGATCTCGGAGCAGGGGCCGCAGGGTCCGGGGACGCCCATGGACCAGTAGTTGTCCTTCTTGCCCAGGCGCTGGATGCGCTCGGCCGGGACGCCGACGACGTCGCGCCAGATGCGCTCGGCCTCGTCGTCCTCCAGGTAGACGGTGATCCAGAGCTTCTCCGGCTCGAGCCCGTAGCCGCCGTGCTCCACCGGGGTGGTCAGCAGCTCCCAGGCGTACGTGATGGCGCCTTCCTTGAAGTAGTCGCCGAAGGAGAAGTTGCCGCACATCTGGAAGAACGTGCCGTGCCGGGTGGTCTTGCCGACCTCTTCGATGTCGGGGGTGCGCACGCACTTCTGCACGCTGGAGGCGCGCGTGAAGGGCGGCTTGACCTCACCCAGGAAGTAGGGCTTGAAGGGCACCATGCCGGCCGGGACGAGCAGCAGAGTCGGGTCGTCCGCGATGAGCGACGCCGAAGGGACGACGGTGTGCCCGCGCTCCTCGAAGAAGCTCAGCCAGCGGCGGCGGATTTCAGCCGACTCCATCAGTGGTCCTCATTCCGGTTGAACGAACGCGAGTGCTTGATCACGGTCGTGGTGGTGTCTGGGGTGGTGCGGGGCCCGAGGGCCGCCCGGCGCCGCGGGGCCGGGAGACGCTGCTCGTCGTCCGGGGGCGGCGGTGCGTCCAGGCCGAGTGCCGCGCCGAGCTCGGCCTCCCGCTGGATCATGGTGCCGCGCACGTCGAGCGCGAAGTCCTTGAGCCGGTGGCCCGCTGCGACGGCCTTGTCGGCCGCCTGGGCGGCCAGGCTCTCCGGGGTCAGCTCCTTGAGCTTGCGGTTGACCTTGGTGGTGGCCCACACGCCGGCGGCCGCGCCCGCGGTGAACCAGAACGTACGGCGGAACATGCGGCTCAGCCCTTCTGCTTCCGGCGTCGCGCGGACGGCACGGTACGTCCGACGATCACAGTACGCGGGTCGGCGGCGGGCGGCGCGTCCTGGCGGCTCCGGCCGAGCGCCCGGCGCACGCCATAGCCGAAGGCGGCGACCTTGACGAGCGGGCCGCCGAAGGTGGAGGCGACGGTGCCGGCGAGCGCGGAGGCGTTGGAGGTGACCTCCTGGACGTCCGAGGCGATGGCGTCGACCCGGTCCAGCTGGGTCTGCGCGGAGCGGAGCATGCTCGACGCGTCGGCGAGCAGCGGGACGGCCTGTTCGGTCACGTCCGCCACGAGCCTGGTGGTCGCCCGGAGCGTCTGCGCCAGCCGCACCAGCACCACGGCGAGGAAGGAGACGAGGATCGCCCAGAACACGGCCACCAGGATCCCGGCAACCTCACCACCGGTCACTGTGCACCGCTCTCTGCTGTCGGGGGCCCCGGACGGTCGTCGGACCCGTGTACATCGGTCCTCCGACCCTATCGCGCCCGGGGTCCGCGGCCGTACCGCATTACCCCCGCGATTACCCGCGCGCGCGGGGGTGGATGGCTTCCCGCCATCCGGCTCGGATTGTACGGAGCGCGCGCGGGTGAGTACGCTCCGTGTCCCATGCGACGGATCAATCTCCCCTCGGAGCTGAACCGGTTCGTGGGACGAGCCGCTGAACAGCACCAACTCGCCCGGCTTCTCGACGAGTTCAGACTCGTCACGGTGGTCGGCGTGGGGGGTGTGGGCAAGAGCAGGCTCGCCCTGCGGACGGCGGCGGCGTTGCAGAAACGCTACGTCGACGGGGTGGCGCTCGCCGAGCTCTCGGCCTTGCGCGATCCGGCCCTGGTGGGGCACGCCCTGGTGGACGCGCTCGGCCTGACCGACCACACCCGGCGCGGCCCGCGGCAGGTGCTCCTGGAGCATCTGGCGGACCGGCGGACGCTGCTCGTGGTGGACGGTTTCGAGCATCTGGTGGCGCGGTGCGCCGGGTTGCTGCGCGAACTGCTGCTCGGCTGCCCGGGCCTGACGGTGCTCGCGGTGGGCCGCCGCCCGCTCCGGGTGGACGGCGAGGCGGTGTTCGCGCTCGCGCCGTTGGCCGAGACCGACGCGCTCGACCTGCTGGCGCGCCGCGCGGCGGAGGCGGGGGCGGCGGCCGGGCTCGGCACGGGCCCCGGCGGCGGCCCGGGGGCGCTCGACGATCCGGCGGTGCTCCTGGAGCTGTGCCGGCGGCTCGACGGCATCCCGCTGGCGCTCGAACTGGCGGCGGCCCGGCTGCCCTTGCTCACCCCGGACGAACTGCTGCGCCGCCTGGAGGACCGCTTCCGGCTGCTCGACCAGGGCCGCCGGGGCGCGCTGCCCCGGCACCGGACGCTGCGCACGGCGATCGGCTGGAGCCATGAGCTGTGCACCCCGGCGGAGCGGCTGCTGTGGGCGCGGCTCTCGGTGTTCGCGGGGCCGTTCGACCTGGAGGCGGTGGAGTACGTGTGCGGGGGCCCGGAACTCCCCGCCGACCGGGTGCTCGACGTGTTCGGCGAGCTGCTCGCGCAGTCCCTGGTGACCCGTGAGGAGACGGCGGCGGGGCCGCGGTTCCGGATGCTGGAGACGGTCCGGGCGTACGGGGCGGAGTGGCTGGCCGCGCTCGGCGACACCGGGCGGCTGCGGCGGCGCCACCGGGACTGGTACATGGGTCTGGCGACCTGGTGCGAACTGGAGTGGTTCAGCCCGCGGCAGGCGGAGGTGGCGGCGGTCACGGACGTGGCGCTGCCGAATCTGCGGGCCGCGCTCGACCTGTGTCTGGAGTCGCCGGAGGACACCTCGCTCGCCCAGCACCTGGCGGGCACGCTGTGGTTCGCCTGGGTGGGCTGCGGGCGGCTCGCCGAGGGGCGGCACTGGCTGGACCGGGCGCTCGGCGCGCCGCCGCACCCGTCGGCGGCGCCGCACGAGGACGCCCGGCTGAAGGCGCTGTGGGTGCTGGGTTATGTGGCGGTGCTGCAGGGCGACCGGACGGCGGCGGTGTCCGCACTGCACGAGTGCGGGGAGCGGGCCGGGGCTTCCGGGAACGCGCTGGCGGAGGCGTACGCGACGCACCGGATGGGCTGTCTCGCGCTGCTGTCCGACGAGCTGCCGCGGGCCGCGGAGCTGATCGGGGCGGCCCTGGACGGCTACCGGGAGCTCGGCGAGCTGAACAGCAACGTGCTGATGGCGCAGGTGGAGCTGGCGATGGCGCGGGCCTTCCAGGGCGATCTGCCGGGCGCGGTGGCGCTGTGCGCGGAGGTCCGCGAGGTCTGCGAGGAGCGCGGTGAGCGCTGGACGAAGGCGTACGCGCTCTATGTCCTGGCGTACGCGGCGCTGCACGACGGCGATCCGGTGTCGGCGCGGGAGCTGCTCGCGGAGTGCGTCACGATCAATCACACGTTCCGCGATCTGGTGGGTCTGGTGCTGGCCCTTGAGCTGCTGGCCCTGGTGACGGTGACCGAGGGCGATCCGACGGAGGCGGCGCTGCTGCAGGGCGCGACGATGCCGGTGTGGGAGTCGGTGGGGCTGCCGCTGTTCGGTTCGGCGCACTTCAACGGGGCGCGGGCGCTCGCGGCCCGGCGGGCGGGCGAGGAGCTGGGCGGCCCGCTGTACGCGGCCTGGTACGGCGAGGGCGAGCTGCTGCCGCTGGACGCGGCGGTGGACCGGGCGCTGGCCGGACGCCGGGACCCGGCGGTGCGGGACACGGCGGGGGCGCGGGCGCCGCGGCCGTTCCGTACCGGCCGTGCGGCGGTCCCGGACACGCGGAAGCCCGCCGGCTCCCCCTCCGGAAAGGGCGGGGAAGCGGCGGGCTGAACACCGCGGGGGTGGTACTACGGCCTGCTGGGATCAGCGGGCGTAGTACTCGACGACCAGCTGCTCGTCGCAGATGACCGGGATTTCCTTGCGGTTCGGGTCGCGGTCGAGGCGGAAGGCCAGGGCCTTCAGGTTGACCTGCAGGTAGCGCGGGGTCTCGCCGTCGGGGGCGAAGCCACCCTCGCGGGCGACCTGGAAGAGGGTCTTCGCGCGGGACTTCTCGCGGACCATCACGACGTCGTCGGGACGGACGCGGAAGGACGGCTTGTCGACCTTGCCACCGTTGACCTGGATGTGGCCGTGGACGACCATCTGGCGAGCCTGGTAGATGGTGCGGGCGATGCCCGAACGCAGGACCAGGGCGTCGAGGCGACGCTCGAGCTCGACGACCAGCGCCTCGCCCGTCTTGCCCTCGGCCTTCTTGGCGCGGTCGTAGGCGCGGGCCATCTGGCGCTCGCTGATGTCGTACTGGGCGCGCAGACGCTGCTTCTCGAGCAGACGGACCTTGTAGTCCGAGTTCTGCTTGCGGCCACGGCCGTGCTCGCCCGGCGGGTAGGGGCGGGCCTCGAAGTACTTGACGGCCTTCGGCGTCAGCGCGATGCCGAGCGCACGAGACTTCTTGACCTTGGGACGCGACTGGTTAGGCACGTTCTCCAGACCTCCGAAATAGGTTAGGTTAGGCTCACCTTACTTAAGGAGATCGCATGTCTCGCCCGGGGAACACCACGCGCATCACGGACGGCAGCACAAATACCGATGCACCTTCCCCCACGCATCCCGAAAGGGATGCCACGGGTGGCATCGATGTGACGGAGGTCCGATCAGCTCATGGTCAGCCGCGTCCAAACGGGCTTGATAACGCGCGGATGCCGTCAGCAGCCGAGCGCACACGAACTCTCGTACAGAGTACATGCTCCGCGGTGGTGCTGATTCCAGGGGCCGCCGGGCACCAACCCGGAGCGCTCTCGCCCGAGGGCCGCGCGGTCGGCCCGGACGGCGAGGTCTTCCTGCTGTTCCCCGCCGACGCCCCGCCGGTCCGGGCCGCCACCCACGCCCAGGACGACGAGCTGCCGGTGGTCCTGGAGCTGACCGACGTGGCCCCCGTCTCGGTTCCCCACCGTATCCGGGGCCGGGCCTGGGTGTCCGGCTGGCTCACCTGCGTGCCCGGGGTGGCCGAGCCCGGCCGGATGATGCTGCGCCTGGAGGTGGGCTCGGCGACCGTCGACGACCTGTGGGGCAGCGGCGAGGTCGACGCCGAGGACTTCGCGGCCGCCGTGCCCGACCCGCTGCACGCCCACGAGACCGAGGTGCTCCAGCATCTGCACGCCGCCCACGGCGACCGGCTGCGCGACCTCGACGCGCTGCTCGGCGACCACGCCGCCGGACTGCTGCCGCGCCGGGACGTGGCCCCGCTCGCGCTCGACCGGTTCGGCCTGCGGGTGCGCTTCAGCGCGGGCCCGCACCACTGCTTCGACGCCCGCTTCGACTTCCCCGAGCCGGTCCGTGACATCAGCGGGCTGCGCCGTGAACTCCACCGGCTCTTCGAGGCCGCCCGCGCCTGACCCCCGACGGGGCCCGCGGGTGCCTCATCCGCAGGTGGCGAGCAGCTCCGCCACCGCCGCCTTCTCCGGCGGCGACACCGCGAGCCCGTACTTCGTCTTGATCCCGGTCCAGCGCCGGCCGTACTCGCACCAGTACTCCCGGCGCGGCGGCTTCCACTTGTCCGGCGTCTTCGAGCTCTTGTCGTAGTTGGTCTGCTTGTCCGTGGCGAGCAGCACGTCCAGATCGTTGGCGTACGCGAGACGCCTGGCGGGGGTCCACGCCCAGGCCCCGGCCCGCCAGGCCGCGCCGAGCGCCACCACGTGGTCCGTCTGGATCTGGGACGCCTTGCGGTACGAGTAGGGCAGCGCCTTGCCGCTGTACGGGTCGTGCAGCACGCCCGAGAGCACCACGCACGGGTTGCGGTCGCCGACCCGCAGTTCGCTGAGGTCCCGGCGCAGCACGTCGTCCCGGGTGTCGCAGCCGTTGCGCCCGCCGGGTGCGTCGGTGTCGTCCGACCAGGTCCGGCCGAACTCCTCGCGCTTGTACGTCTCCCAGTGCTCGCCCCAGGCCACCTTCAGGCGCGCCAGCTGCTCCCTCGCCCGCGCGGCCGTCGGCGGGAAGCCGGGCGAACCCACCACCGGGACCGGGCTGGCCACCGCCGGCCGGTCCTCCCCCGGGCCACCGGAGCCGCAGCCGCCGAGCGCGGCGGCCGTCACGGGCAGCAGAGCAAGGAGGACGACGCCACCGCCCGTACGGATCCGGATCATGCCCCCAACATAGGAGCCGTCAGCCGCCCTCGCCCTTCAGGCGCTCCCGCACCTTCTCGACCACGTCCGCGTAGCGCGCCTCGGCGCCGTAGCGGGTCGGTTCGTAGTAGCGGCGGCCCTCGACGGTGTCCGGGGCGTACTGCTGGGCGGCGATGGCGCCCGGCACGTCGTGCGGATAGACGTAGCCCTGGGCGTGGCCGAGCTTGGCGGCGCCCTTGTAGTGGCCGTCGCGCAGATGGGCGGGGACCGGTCCGGCGAGACCGGCCTGGATGTCGGCCCGGGCGGCGAAGATCGCGTTGGTCGCCGCGTTGGACTTCGGGGCGAGGGCCAGCGCGATGGTGGCGTGGCTGAGGGTGAGCGCCGCCTCCGGGAAGCCGATCATGGCGACGGCCTGGGCGGCGGCGACGGCGAGCGGCAGCGCGTTCGGATCGGCCAGGCCGATGTCCTCGCTGGCCGAGATCATCAGCCGCCGGGCGATGAACCGCGGGTCCTCCCCCGCCTCGATCATCCGGGCCAGATAGTGCAGCGCCGCGTCCACGTCGGAGCCGCGGATCGACTTGATCAGGGCGCTGGCCACGTCGTAGTGCTGGTCGCCGTCCCGGTCGTACTTCACCGCCGCCCGGTCGACGGTCTCCTCGACCGTGGCGAGCGTGATGGTCTCCTCGTGCTTGGCGAGCGCCGCACCGGCGGCCGCCTCCAGGGCGGTCAGGGCGCGCCGGGCGTCGCCGCCCGCGATCCGCAGCAGATGTGCCTCGGCGTCCTCGTCGAGGGTGACGGCGCCGCCGAGCCCGCGCTCCTCGCCCAGGGCGCGGGCCATGAGCCCGCGCAGGTCGTCGTCGGTGAGCGGCTCCAGGGTGAGCAGCAGCGAGCGGGACAGCAGCGGGGAGATCACCGAGAAGTACGGGTTCTCGGTGGTGGCGGCGATCAGGGTGACCCAGCGGTTCTCCACGGCGGGCAGCAGCGAGTCCTGCTGGGCCTTGGAGAAGCGGTGGATCTCGTCGAGGAAGAGGACGGTCTCCTTGCCGTAGCCGCCGACGGCCCGGCGGGCGCCGTCGATGACCGCCCGGACCTCCTTGACGCCCGCGGTGATCGCGGACAGCTCCACGAAGCGCTTGTCGGTGGCCTTGGAGACCACGTACGCGAGGGTGGTCTTGCCGATGCCGGGCGGGCCCCAGAGGATCACCGAGGAGGCGCCGGCCGGGCCGCCGGTGCCGTCACCGACGAGGCGGCGCAGCGGCGAGCCGGGCTTGAGGAGGTGGCGCTGCCCCACCACCTCGTCGAGGGTGCGCGGGCGCATCCGCACGGCCAGCGGACTGGCGGCGGGGTCCTTCTCCTGGCGTTCCTCGGCTGCGGCGGTGAAGAGATCGGGTTCCACGCTGATGAAGCCTAGGCGACACCACTGACAACGGGCTCAGGGCCTGATCCACCGGACCGGCCGTACCCCGGTCAGCTGGTCCAGAAGTCCCACCAGCGGGTCAGGATCAGCATGCCGATCACGCCGATGTGCAGCACCGGCAGGACCCAGGTGAACTCGCCGAAGAAGGTGCGCAGCCAGCCCGGGGCGGGCAGCGCGCCGCCGCGGACGTTGTGCGAGGTGGTGTACCAGAACATGACGATGGTGGCGACCCAGGCCAGGCAGCACCACAGGCACAGCGAGTTGATCTCGTACAGCGACTGGTACATCAGCCAGGTGCAGAAGCCGACGCCGAAGAGCATCCCGGCGTTGAGGCCGAGCCAGAACCAGGAGCGGTAGCGGGCCCCGGCGAGCAGGGCGACGGCGATCGCGATCACCATGCCGTACGTGACCAGGCCGAGCATCGGGTTGGGGAAGCCGAAGACCGACGCCTGCTCGCTCTTCATGATGTTGCCGCAGGACACGATCGGGTTGAGGCTGCAGCCCGGGGTGAAGTTCGGGTCCTCGAGCAGCTTGATCTTGTCGATGGTGATGACCCAGGAGGCGAGCAGTCCGGCGGCGCCGGTGATCACAAGCAGCCAGGCGAGGGCACGGCCGGCGCCGAGGGTGCGGGGGTCCTCCCGCCCGGCGGTGCCGGTGGCGGCCTTTGCGTCTGTCATCGTCCTGTACGTCCTCTGCTCGCTCTTCCTCGCCTGGGCCGGGCAACCGCCATTCTGCCGCACACGGTGGCACGGCCGGTGTGAGCCCGGGGTAAGGGGCCGGGGTGCGGGGCCGGAACAGGCAGGGGCCCGGCCCGCCCGTGCGGCGGACCGGGCCCCTCATGTCCCGTACGGACCGGGCCCGACCCGGCTCGACCCGGCTCAGCCGAGCTTGGCGCGCACCGCGTCGACCAGCGCGTCCAGGGCGACGGCCTGCTGCTCGCCGGACTCCATGTCCTTGAGCTGGACCACGCCCTCGGCGAGGTCGCGCTCACCGGCGACCAGGGTGAGCCGGGCGCCGGAGCGGTTGGCGTCCTTCATCGCGCCCTTGAGGCCCTTGCCGCCGAAGGAGAAGTCGGTGGCGACGCCGGCCCGGCGCAGCTCGGTGACCTTGCCGAACAGCAGACGGCGGGCCTCCTCGCCGATCGCGACGGCGAAGACGCTGGTGCTGGCGGGCAGGTCGAGGGTCACGCCCTCGGCCTCCAGGGCGAGCACCGTGCGGTCCACGCCGAGCGCCCAGCCGACGGACGGCAGCGCGGGGCCGCCGATCATCTCGGACAGGCCGTCGTAGCGGCCGCCGCCGCCGACCGCGGACTGCGAGCCGAGACCGTCGTGGACGAACTCGAAGGTGGTCCTGGTGTAGTAGTCCAGGCCGCGCACCAGCTTGGCGTCGTCCTCGAAGACCACGCCCGCCGCGGTGATCAGGGCGCGCACCTCCTCGTGGTACGCCTTGCACGCGTCGCACAGGTAGTCGCGCAGCAGCGGGGCGTCGGCGAGCTGCTTCTGCACCGCCTCGCGCTTGTCGTCGAGGACCCGCAGCGGGTTGATCTCGGCCCGGCGCAGGGTGTCCTCGTCGAGGTCGAGGCCGCGCAGGAAGGTCTGCAGCGCCTCGCGGTAGACGGGGCGGCACTCCTGGTCGCCGAGCGAGTTCAGCAGGATGCGGAAGTTCTTCAGGCCGAGCGAGCGGTACGCCTGGTCGGCCAGGATGATCAGCTCGGCGTCGAGCGCCGGGTCCTCGGCGCCGATGGCCTCGGCACCGACCTGCGAGAAGTGGCGGTAGCGGCCCTTCTGCGGGCGCTCGTAGCGGTAGTACGAGCCGGAGTACCAGAGCTTGACGGGGAGGTTGCCCTGCTTGTGCAGGTTGGCCTCCAGGGCGGCGCGCAGCACGGACGCGGTGCCCTCGGGGCGCAGCGCGAGCTTGTCGCCGCCCTTGGTCTCGAAGGCGTACATCTCCTTGCTGACGATGTCGGTGGACTCACCGACACCGCGGGCGAAGAGGTTGACGTCCTCGAAACCGGGGGTCTCGACGTAGCCGTACCCGGCGGTGCGCAGCGGCGCGGCGATGGCGTCGCGCACCGCGAGGTAGGTCGCGGAGAACGGCGGGATCAGGTCGTACGTGCCCTTGGGGGCCTTGAAGGTGCTCACGGTGGATCTCGTCACATTCCTCGTCGGGGAGCGTCCGTGCTCCCGAGGCCGTCGGCCACCTGCCGCAGATAGGGATTGGTGGCGCGTTCCTGGCCGATGGTCGTCTGGGGACCGTGTCCCGACAGGACCACGGTCGAGTTGTCGAGCGGCAGGCACACGCGGGCCAGCGAGTCGAGCATCTCGGCCATGTCACCGCCGGGCAGGTCGGTGCGTCCGATGGAGCCGGCGAACAGCAGGTCGCCGGAGAAGAACACGGAGGGGATCTCCGTGGTCTCCGGCGTCCGGAAGGTCACCGACCCCTTGGTATGGCCGGGCGCGTGCGCGACGGAGAAGTCGAGGCCCGCCAGCTTCAGCTCGGCGCCGTCGGTGAGCTCGCGCACGTCGTCCGGCTCGCCCACGGTCAGCTCGCCGAGCAGCGGCATCCCGATCGAGCGGCCGATGCCCTTCTCGGGGTCGCTCATCATGTACCGGTCGGCGGGGTGGATCCACGCGGGCACGTCGTTGGCGCCGCAGACCGGGACGACCGAGGCGACATGGTCGATGTGGCCGTGGGTCAGGATCACGGCGACGGGCTTGAGCCGATGCTTCTTGATCGTCTCCTCGACGCCCTGGGCCGCCTGGTGGCCCGGGTCGATGATGACGCACTCCTCGCCTGCGGCGGGGGCGACCAGGTAGCAGTTGGTGCCCCAGGCCCCGGCGGGGAACCCGGCAATCAGCACGATCGTCCTCATTTGTCGTCCGGCAACGGGCCGCCGCGGTCCGCCGTCCCGCGGAATTCAGCGGTACGAGGAGGATTGCGGCAGATCAGAGCCTACCGGCGCTGCGTATTCCACAGCCAACCCGTATACGGTACGGGCACATCCGGCCAGGACTGAACAGACGATCGACGACGATCGGCATCGACCTCATCGACAAGGAGCGGACCCGGTGGTCAGCAGCGATCAGCGGCGGCGGCAGCTCGCCAGGGAGAAGTACGCACGCCAGCAGCAGCGGCGCGCGGAGGCGCGCCGCAGGACGCGCCGCAACACGGTCATCGCGTCCTCGCTCGCGGTCGTGGTGGCCGCGGGCCTCGCCGTCTGGGCCTCGGTGGCGCTGAGCGGCGACGACGACGCCAAGAGCGGCACCGACACGGCCTCGACGCCGTCGGCCACGCCGTCCGCGTCGAAGGAGCCGGAGCAGCCGGAGCCCGCGATGTCCATCGACAAGAAGGCCACGTACACGATGGCCCTGAAGACGAACGTCGGCGGCATCAAGATCACGATGGACGCGGCCAAGGCCCCGCACACCGTGAACTCCTTCAAGCACCTCGCCGACAAGAAGTACTTCGACGGGACCAAGTGCCACCGGCTGACCACCTCGGGCATCTTCGTGCTCCAGTGCGGCGACCCCAAGGGCGACGGCACCGGCGGGCCGGGCTACTCCATCCCGGACGAGAACCTGACCGGGCTGGGCAAGGCGGGCGCGGACGGCTCCGTCACGTACCCGAAGGGCACGGTCGCGATGGCGAACGCCGGCCCGAACACCGGTGGCAGCCAGTTCTTCCTGGTCTACAAGGACACCAAGCTGCCGCCGAACTACACCCCCTTCGGCACCTTCGACGCGGAGGGCGTGAAGGCGGTCGAGGAGGTCGCGAAGGCGGGCGTCGAGGGCGGCGCGGGCGACGGCGCCCCGAAGACGGCCGTGACCCTGCAGAAGGTCACGGTCGGCACGAAGTGACGGCGCCGGCGAGCCCGGCGGACGCACCGGCGTACGACCGTTGAATTTCGGTCGCGCTGAGTGCGGACAGCCGGGCCGCCGGTCGCCTAGATTGGCGTTGTGCAGCGCAGGCCGCCGGCCGCGCTGTGGAGGGCGGGCGAGACCCGCCGGGAATCCGTGGACGATGCCAGGGGGCCGGGCCCCCGTGACGGCATCATGGTGAGGAGGCGCTGTGAGCAGCGACCCGTGGGGCCGTGTCGACGAGACGGGCACCGTGTACGTGCGTACGGCCGAGGGCGAGCAGGTCGTCGGATCGTGGCAGGCCGGCAGCCCCGAGGAGGCGCTGGCCTACTTCGAGCGCAAGTACGAGGGCCTGGTGGTCGAGATCGGCCTCCTCGAGAAGCGGGTGCGGACCACCGACCTCTCGGCCAAGGACGCCACGGCGGCCATCGACCACATCCGCACGCAGGTCGAGGAGCACCACGCCGTCGGTGACCTCGCCGCGCTCGCGGCCCGCCTCGACAAGCTGATCGAGTCGGTCGAGTCCCGCCGCGAGGAGCGCAAGGCCCAGAAGGCCAAGCAGACCGACGAGGCGCGCTCCGCCAAGGAGGCGCTGGTCGTCGAGGCCGAGGAGCTGGCGCAGAGCGAGCAGTGGCGCGCCGCGGGCGAGCGGCTGCGGGCCCTGGTGGACACCTGGAAGGGGCTGCCGCGGCTCGACCGCAAGTCGGACGACGAGCTGTGGCACCGCTTCTCGCACGCCCGCTCGGCGTTCTCCAAGCGGCGCAAGGGGCACTTCGCGGCGCTCGACGCGCAGCGCGAGGACGCCCGCAAGGCCAAGGAGAAGCTGGTCGCCGAGGCCGAGGCGCTGGCGAGCTCCACCGACTGGGGTGCCACGGCCGCGCGCTACCGCGAGCTGATGTCGGACTGGAAGGCGGCGGGCCGGGCCCAGCGCGAGCACGAGGACGACCTGTGGAACCGCTTCCGCGGCGCCCAGGACGTGTTCTTCGCGGCCCGCGGCGAGGTGTTCGCCGAGCGCGACGCCGAGCAGACCGAGAACCTCAAGCTGAAGGAGGAGCTCGCGGACGAGGCCGAGAAGCTGCTCCCGGTGACGGACCTGAAGGCGGCCCGTGCCGCGTTCCGCTCCCTCAACGAGCGCTGGGAGGCCATCGGCCACGTGCCGCGTGACGCCCGCCCGAAGGTCGAGGGCCGGATGCACACGGTGGAGCGGGCGATCCAGGACGCCGAGGAGAACGAGTGGCGCCGGACCAACCCGGAGGCCCGCGCCCGCGCGGCCGGCCTCACGGGCCAGCTCCAGGACGCCGTCGACAAGCTCCAGAAGCAGATCGACACGGCCCGCGCCGCGGGCAACGACAGCAAGGCCGACAAGCTCGCCCGCGAGCTCGAGGGCCGTCAGGCCCTCCTGGACCAGGCCCTGAAGGGCCTCCAGGAGTTCGGCGGCTGATCGTCCGGTCGGCGGTACGGGAAGGGCCCCTGGCGGGGTTACCGCCGGGGGCCCTTCCCGTACCACCGTCGACCGGGCGGCGGCGGACCGCCGTCCCGCTACGGCCTGCGCGCGCTCGTCACCCGGTACACGTCGTAGACGCCCTCCACGCCGCGCACCGCCTTCAGGACGTGGCCCAGGTGCTTCGGGTCGCCCATCTCGAAGGTGAAGCGTGAGGTGGCCACCCGGTCGCGGGAGGTCTGGACGGCCGCCGACAGGATGTTGACGTGCTGGTCGGACAGGACCCGGGTGACGTCGGAGAGCAGCCGGGACCGGTCCAGGGCCTCGACCTGGATGGCGACCAGGAAGACCGAGGACTGGGTCGGGGCCCATTCGACCTCGAGGATCCGCTCCGGCTCGCGGGACAGCGAGTCGACGTTGACGCAGTCGCTGCGGTGCACCGAGACGCCGCTGCCGCGGGTGACGAAGCCGATGATCGGGTCGCCGGGCACCGGGGTGCAGCAGCGGGCCAGCTTCACCCAGACGTCGTCGACGCCCTTGATCACCACACCGGGGTCCGCGCTGGAGCGCCGCTTGGCGCGGCCGCGGGTCGGCGGGGCGGTCTCGTCGATCTCCTCGCTCGCGGCCTCCTCGCCACCCAGCGCCTGGACCAGCTTCTGCACGATGGACTGGGCCGTGACATGGCCCTCGCCGATCGCCGCGTACAGCGAGGAGATGTCGCTGTAGCGCATCTCGTGGGCCAGGGTGACCAGCGAGTCGCCGGTGAGGATCCGCTGGATCGGCAGGTTCTGCTTGCGCATGGCCCGCGCGATGGCGTCCTTGCCCTGCTCGATCGCCTCGTCCCGGCGCTCCTTGGAGAACCAGGCGCGGATCTTGTTCCGGGCGCGCGGCGACTTGACGAAGCCGAGCCAGTCCCGGGAGGGTCCGGCGCCCGCCGCCTTGGAGGTGAAGACCTCCACGAGGTCGCCGTTGTCGAGGGTCGACTCCAGCGGCACGAGCCGGCCGTTGACCCGGGCCCCTATGGTGCGGTGGCCGACCTCGGTGTGCACCGCGTACGAGAAGTCGACCGGGGTGGCCCCGGCGGGCAGCGCTATCACGTCGCCCTTGGGGGTGAAGACGAAGACCTCGTTGCGCGACAGGTCGAAGCGCAGCGACTCCAGGAACTCGCCCGGGTCCTCGGTCTCCTTCTGCCAGTCGAGCAGCTGGCGCAGCCACGCCATGTCGTTGAGGTGGTCGTCCTTGCCGGAGCCCCGCGGCACGTCGGTGCGCACCTTGGAGGCGCCCGCGACGGCCTCCTGCTTGTACTTCCAGTGCGCGGCGATGCCGTACTCGGCGCGGCGGTGCATGTCGAAGGTGCGGATCTGCAGCTCGACCGGCTTGCCGTTGGGGCCGATCACCGTGGTGTGCAGCGACTGGTACATGTTGAACTTCGGCATCGCGATGTAGTCCTTGAACCGGCCGGGGACCGGGTTCCATCGCGCGTGCACGGTGCCGAGGGCGGCGTAGCAGTCGCGGACCGTGTCGACCAGGACACGGATGCCCACCAGGTCGTAGATCTCCGCGAAGTCCCGGCCGCGGACGATCATCTTCTGGTAGACGCTGTAGTAGTGCTTGGGGCGGCCGGTGACGGTGGCCTTGATCCGGGCGGCCCGCAGGTCGGCCTGCACCTCGTCGGTGACGAGGGCCAGGTACTCGTCGCGCTTGGGGGCGCGCTCGGCGACGAGCCGGACGATCTCGTCGTACATCTTGGGGTAGAGGATCGCGAAGGCGAGGTCCTCCAGCTCCCACTTGATGGTGTTCATGCCCAGCCGGTGCGCCAGCGGGGCGTAGATCTCCAGGGTCTCGCGGGCCTTCTTCTCCTGCTTCTCCCGCTTGAGGTAGCGCATGGTGCGCATGTTGTGCAGCCGGTCGGCGAGCTTGATGACCAGGACCCGGGGGTCCTTGGCCATGGCGACGACCATCTTGCGCACGGTCTCGGCCTGCGCGGCCTCGCCGAACCGGACCTTGTCGAGCTTGGTGACGCCGTCGACGAGCAGGGTGACCTGGTCGCCGAAGTCACGGCGCAGGTCCTCGAGGCCGTACTCGGTGTCCTCGACGGTGTCGTGGAGCAGCCCGGCCATCAGGGTCGCCGGGTCCATGCCGAGCTCGGCGAGGATGGTGGTGACGGCGAGCGGGTGGGTGATGTACGGGTCGCCGCTCTTGCGCTTCTGGCCGCGGTGCCAGCGCTCGGCGACCTGGTAGGCGCGCTCGACCTGGCGCAGCGTCGCCGTCTCGATCTTGGGGTCGTTGGACCGGACGATCCGCAGCAGCGGTTCGAGGACCGGGTTGTACGGGGAGGAGCGCTGGACGCCCAGCCGGGCGAGCCGGGCGCGGACCCGGCTGGACGAGCCGCCGGAGCGGGCCGTGGGGGCCGGGGCGGGCCGGGCGGACGGGGCGGGCGCGGGAGCCGCGGGCCTCGGCTTGGTCTCCGCGGGCGGGTTCTGGGGCGCGCTCTGGGGCGCGGCGTCGCCCGGCGCGGCCTGGTCGGCCCGCTTCTCGGGCTGCGCGGCGGAGAGTGGCTGGGCCTCGTCTGGCAAGAGCGCTCCTCGTCGTTTCCTGGTCCCCCGGTCAGGTCCGGAAAGGCCATCGTATCGACCTGTCGGCGGCGGCGCGCACGTGCCTGGAGGCTGGGACAAGGGTCCTGGGGCCCGTCGGGGCTCCCGTGCCCGCCGCTGTCCCGGGTTCTGGGGGTGTCCGGAAAACGACGGAGGCGGCCCGGGACATTCCCCGGGCCGCCTCCGGCCGTTGTCGTCGGCCGCCTGTGCCGGTGTTCCCGTCGGCTCAGACGGTGATGAGCGCGGTGAGCGGCGCCCCGTCGAGGGCGGGCTCCAGGCGCTCGCGGCCCGGCAGGAAGCCGAGCTCCATGAGCACCGCGACGCCCGCGACCTCGGCCCCGGCGCGCCGGATGAGCTCGACGGACGCCTCGGCGGTGCCGCCGGTGGCGAGGACGTCGTCGATGACCATCACGCGGTCGCCCGCGGCCAGGTCCTCGGCGTGCACCTCGATCTCGGCGGTGCCGTACTCCAGCTCGTACGCCTGGCGCAGGGTGGCTCCGGGCAGCTTCCCGGCCTTGCGGACCGGGATGAAGCCGATTCCGGCGCGGACGGCGACCGGCGCGGCCAGGATGAAGCCGCGGGCCTCCAGGCCGACGATCTTGGTGGCGCCGTGCAGGGTGCAGAGCGCCGCCAGCTCGTCGGTGAGCGCGCCGAACGCCACCGGGTCCGCGAGCAGCGGGGTGATGTCCTTGAACAGGACGCCCGGCTTCGGATAGTCGGGGACGTCCCTGATCCGGCTCAGGAGCAGCTGGATCGTGGCGTTCTCGGTCATCCGCGGCGCTCCGTGGAGCGGCCCCGGCGGCCGGACGAACGGGGGCCGACGACGGCCGGCTCGGCGCCGGTGGTGTCGTCGTCCGCGAGGTCCGGGTTCTCGCCCTTGGCGGCCGCGGCGGCCCGCTTGGCGAGGACCCGCTTGCGCAGCGCCTTGATGCCCGGCTCGCGCTCCTTGAGGTCGGCGACGAGCGGGGTGGCGATGAAGATCGACGAGTAGGCACCGGCCGCGAGACCCACGAACAGCGACAGCGAGATGTCGTTGAGCATGCCGGCCCCGAGCACACCGCCGCCGATGAACAGCAGTCCGGCGACCGGGAGCAGCGCCACGACCGTGGTGTTGATCGACCGGACCAGGGTGCCGTTGATCGAGCGGTTGGCGATGTCGCTGTAGGTCCAGCGGGTCTGCTTGGTGACGTCCTTCGTCTGTTCCTTGAGCGAGTCGAAGACGACGACCGTGTCGTACAAGGAATAGCCGAGGATCGTCAGCAGACCGATGACCGTGCCGACCGTGACCTCGAAACCGACCAGCGAGTAGATGCCGACGGTGATGGTGAGGTCGTGGATCAGCGCGATCAGGGCGGCGATGGCCATCCGCCATTCGAACGCGATGGCCAGATAGATCACCACGAGGACCATGAAAACGGCGAGGCCGGTCCATGCCTTGGTGGCGATCTGCTCGCCCCAGCTGGGGCCGACGAGCTCGGCCGCGATCTTCGCCTCGGGGACGTTCAGGTCCTTGGCGAGCTGGGTGCGGACCTGGTCGGACTTGGCGGTGTCGAGGCCGCCGACCTGGATGCGCAGGGAGCCGTTGCCGAGCTGCTGGACGATGGCGTCGTGGCCGGAGGCCTCTTCCGCGTAGTCCGTGGCCTGGCTGACGGAGACCTCCGTCTTGGGCGTGGTGAAGACGGCTCCGCCCTGGAACTCGATGCCCATGTTCAGGCCGCGCACCGCGAGGGCGACGATGGCCGTGATGGTGATGAGGATCGAGATGCCGTACCAGATCCGGCGGTTTCCGATGAAGTCGTAGCCGACCTCACCGCGGTGGAGCCGGGCGCCGAGATCGCCGAGCTTCGACATCTCACGCCTCCTTCGGGTCGACGGAGCCAGCGGGGGAGGTGCGGCGCGTGCGGCGCAGCGGCGGCTTGGCGCCGAGGCTCTTCGGGTCGAGACCGGACAGCTTGTGGCCGTTGCCGAAGAACTTGGTGCGGGCCAGGAGCGTCATCACCGGCTTGGTGAAGAGGAACACCACGACGATGTCGAGCACGGTGGTCAGGCCGAGGGTGAACGCGAAGCCCTGGACCTTGCCGACGGTGACGATGAAGAGCACCGCGGCGGCCAGGAACGACACGAAGTCGGAGACCATGATGGTGCGCCGGGCCCGCGGCCAGGCGCGCTCGACGGCCGGACGCAGGGTGCGGCCCTCGCGGATCTCGTCGCGGATGCGTTCGAAGTACACGATGAACGAGTCCGCGGTGATACCGATGGCGACGATGGCACCACAGACCGCCGGCAGGTTCAGCGCGAAGCCGATGGCCGGGCCGAGCAGCGCCATGATCACGTAGGTGAGCAGGGCGGAGACGCCGAGGCTGAGGATCGCGATGAACGACAGGCCGCGGTAGTAGACCACCAGGTAGATGATGACCAGCCCGAGGCCGATGGCGCCCGCGATCAGGCCCGCCTGGAGCTGCTCGCCGCCGAGGGCGGCGGTGACGGTGTCGACGCTCTGCGTCTCGAAGGACAGCGGCAGGGCACCGTACGACAGGATGTTGCCGAGGTCCTGGGCCGACTGCTGGTTGAACGAGCCGGAGATCTCCGCGCTGGCGCTCAGCGTCTGGCGCACCGACGGGGCCGAGACGACCTCGCCGTCGAGGACGATCGCGAAGCGGTTCTGCGGGTCGGCCTGCGTCGACAGCTTGCTGGTGATCGTCTGGAACTTCTTCGAGCCGCCGCCCGTGAAGTCCATGGTGACGATCCACATGCCGCGCTGCTGGTCGAAGACGCCCTTGGCGTCGTCGATGTCCTTGCCGTCGACCTCGGCCGGGCCGAGCAGGTACTTCTCCCAGGCGCCGGACGGGTCCTTGCCACAGGCGAGCGCGGTGTCGGCGGGCTTGACGCCCTCACCGATCGCGGTGCGCTGCTTGGGGTCGAGGCAGTTGAGCGTCGCGAACTTCTGCTGGAGCGCGGCCGTGGCCGGGTCGACCGGCGGGGTGCTCGGCGTGCCGGACGGCTTCGCCGAGGGCGTCGGCGTCGGGCTCGGGGCCTTGAGGGCCTCGGAGACCGCGCGGCCCTGGCTGGTGGCGGTGGCGGTCGGGGTGGGGGACTTGTCGTCCTTCTTCCCGTTCTCGCCGTCCTTCTTGCCGGAGTCCTTGCCCTTGTCCGCGGTGGCGCCGGAGGCCGACGGCTTCGGGGACGGCGTCCCGGACGGGTTCGGCACCGGCTGCTCGGCCGGGGCGACGGCCAGGACCGGCCGGAAGAACAGCTGTGCGGTGGTGCCGACCTGCTCGCGGGCCTGCTTCTCGTTCGTCCCCTTGGGGATGTTCACGATGATGTTCTCGCGGCCCTGCGTCTGGACCTCGGCCTCCGAGACACCCAGACCATTGACACGGCGCTCGATGATGCCGACCGCGGTGTTCATGTTGGTCTCGTTGACGGCGGACTCCTGTCCGGGCTCCGCCTTCGCCTTGAGCGTGATCGACGTGCCACCGGCGAGGTCGATGCCCAGGCGCGGGGTGGTGTGCCCCGACCAGAACATGCCGCCGGTGAGCGCGACCATGGCGATCAGAATGAGTGCCAGGGCGCGGCCCGGCCGGCCCTGGCCCCCCGCCGGCCCTCGGCCCTTCTTCGGTGCTGCCACCTGTCGTTTCTCCCTGTCCAAACCGTCCCGCGCCGGGTGGGCGCGCGGACGGCCACGATGTGTGTGGGGCCCAGCCCCCGCAGACGCGTGGAACCCGTCCGGGGCGGGTCCGGGCACCGGTGGGTGCCCGGGACCCGCCCCGGGGCGAACTACTTCGCCTCGGTGTCCCCGCCGGCCTTGCCGTCCTTGTCGACCTCGGTGTCCGCCGGAGCGGCGTCCTTCTTGGTCAGGTCGGTCTTGGCCGTCCCCTCCTGGTCCGCGGCGGCGTCGGCGGTCTCGGCGTCCTCGGTGAGCGAGGAGGCGTCGTCCGGAACGACGGCGTCGGACTCGGTGTCGTCGTCACCGTGCACGATCCGGTTGTACTCGGCGTCGTCGAGCACCGTACCGATCGAGTTCTTGGCGTAGACGGCGTGCACGCCGGGCGCGACCTCGAGCAGAACGGTCTCGTCGCCGATCTCCTTGACGGTGGCGTACATCCCCCCGATGGTGCGTACGCCGGTGCCGGGCTGCATCTTGTTGCGCATCTCCGCCGCCGCCTGCTGCTTCTTCTTCGCAGAGCGGGTCATCAGGAACATGGCCCCGATGAGGACGATGAAGGGGAGGAGGGTCACGAGGTTCACGGGACGGGATTCCTTCGCACGGTCGCGGGAATCCGCGGCCTGATCTTCGGGGGTGGGCTCGCCGACCAGAAAGGGGCGGCAACGGCGGAGTCTAGGCGAGTCCGCATCGATGGAACAACGCCCAGCATGTCACCGAGGTTCCTGACCGGGCGAGTCTCCGCGCCGTCACCGGGCCGTCACATCCCGAACAGCCCTTGTTGTCCCCTTTGCTGGCCCGCGCCGGGCGCTCCGGGGTCGGCCGGCTGCGGCGGGACGAGACCGAGGTGGGTCCATGCGGCGGGAGTGGCCACCCGGCCACGGGGAGTGCGCGCGAGCAGTCCCTCGCGTACGAGGAAGGGCTCGGCGACCTCCTCGACGGTCTCGCGCTCCTCGCCGACGGCGACGGCGAGGGTGGACAGGCCGACCGGTCCCCCGCCGAACAGCTTCAGGAGGGCTTCCAGGACCCCCCGGTCGAGCCGGTCGAGGCCGCGGCTGTCCACCTCGTACACCCCGAGGGCGGCGGCGGCGATGTCCTTGTCGATCACGCCGTCGGCCCTGACCTGGGCGTAGTCGCGGACCCGGCGGAGCAGCCGGTTGGCGATCCGGGGGGTGCCGCGGGAGCGTCCGGCGATCTCGGCGGCGCCGGCGGTGTCGATCTCGACGTCGAGCAGTCCGGCGGAGCGGCGGATCACCCGCTCCAGCTCGTGGGGCTCGTAGAACTCCATGTGGGCGGTGAAGCCGAAGCGGTCGCGCAGCGGGGGCGGCAGCAGTCCGGCCCGGGTGGTGGCGCCGACCAGGGTGAAGGGCGGCAGGTCGAGCGGGATGGCGGTGGCGCCGGGGCCCTTGCCGACGATGACGTCGACGCGGAAGTCCTCCATCGCCATGTAGAGCATCTCCTCGGCTGGCCGGGACATCCGGTGGATCTCGTCGAGGAAGAGGATCTCGCCCTCCTGGAGGGAGGAGAGGATCGCGGCGAGGTCGCCCGCGTGCTGGATGGCGGGGCCGCTGGTGATCCGGATCGGCGCGTTCATCTCCGCGGCGATGATCATCGACAGGGTGGTCTTGCCGAGTCCAGGGGCGCCGGAGAGCAGCACGTGGTCGGCGGTGGCACCGCGCTGCCGGGCCGCCTTGAGCACCAGGTCGAGCTGCTGGCGGACCTTCTCCTGGCCGACGAACTCGCTGAGGTCCTTGGGGCGGAGGGCGGCCTCGACGGCCTGGTCGTCGCCCTCGGCGGCGGCGCCGACGACGCGGGCCTCCGGCTCGGCGGGGGTGTCGTCGTCCCAGTTCACGGTGTCTGCCTTCTCGTGCTTCTCGATGCGGTGCGGTACGGGGCGGGGGCGGGGCCCCGCGGTACGGGGCGGGCCCGGGCCGGCCGGGCCCCGAGGGCTCAGCGGGCCCGGCTGAGGCTCTGCAGGGCGGCCCGCAGCAGCTGCGGCACCGGCGCGGAGCCGGTCTCGGCGATGGCGGCCTCGGCCTGCGGGGTGACCGCGGCGACGGCCTCGTCCGCCTCGCGGCTCGCGTAGCCGAGGCCGATCAGCGCGGCGGCCAGCTGCTCGGTCCAGGGCGCGGGACCGGCGGCGACGGCGCGCTGCTGGCCGACCAGGCCGCTGCTGCCGAGCGGCTGGCCCAGCTTGTCCTTGAGCTCGAGGAGCAGCTTCTGGGCGCCCTTCTTGCCGATGCCGGGGACGGCGGTGAGCGCCTTCTCGTCGCCGGTGGCGACGGCGAGCCGCAGCGCGTCGGGGCTGTGCACGCCGAGCATGGCCTGGGCGAGCCGGGGGCCGACGCCGCTGGCGGTCTGCAGCAGCTCGAAGACCTGGCGCTCGTCGTCGTCGGCGAAGCCGTACAGGGTGAGCGAGTCCTCGCGGACCACCAGGGAGGTGGCGAGCCGGGCTGGCTCGCCGACCCGCAGGGTGGCGAGGGTGTTCGGGGTGCACTGGACGGCCATGCCGATCCCGCCGACCTCGACGACGGCCGTCATGGGGGCGAGGGCGGCGACCGGGCCGCTGACGAAGGCGATCATGGGGTGCGGCCTTTCGGGGTGCGCGAGGCGGCGGCCTGCTGGAGACGGTTCTGGGCGACCGCCTGCTGGAGGCGGTTCTGCGCGGGGGCGCGCCAGATGTGGCAGATGGCGAGCGCGAGGGCGTCGGCGGCGTCGGCGGGCTTGGGCGGCTCGGCGAGCCGGAGCAGCCGGGTGACCATGGCGCCGACCTGGGCCTTGTCGGCGCGGCCGCTGCCGGTGACGGCGGCCTTGACCTCGCTGGGGGTGTGCAGGGCGACGGGCAGGCCGCGCCGGGCGGCGCACAGCATGGCGACCGCGCTGGCCTGGGCGGTGCCCATCACCGTACGCACGTTGTGCTGGCTGAACACCCGCTCCACGGCGACGAGTTCGGGCTGGAAGCGGTCGATCCACTCCTCCAGGCCGCGCTCGATGCCGACCAGCCGGACGCCGATGTCGGCGTCGGCCGGGGTGCGCACCACGCCGACGCCGAGCATGGTCAGCGGCCGGCCGGCCGTCCCCTCGACCACGCCCACGCCGCACCGGGTGAGCCCCGGGTCCACCCCGAGTACGCGCACGCCGCCCCCTCCCTCGCTCTCGCTGATCGCGAACGTCGCCGAACCGCTCGCAAGCCTGTTTGTGCAGGCTATCGGCTGGCACCGACAACGCAGCGGGCCGACGGGGTGTGTCCCGTCGGCCCGCTGCGTGGTGCGAGGCCGGTCACGCGGTGACCGGGCCGGTGATCATGCCGGTGTCCGGGCGGACGATCAGGCGTCGACCTTGGCCATGACCTCGTCGCTGACGTCGAAGTTGGCGTAGACGTTCTGCACGTCGTCGCTGTCCTCCAGGGCGTCGATCAGCTTGAACATCTTGCGCGCGCCCTCCTCGTCGAGCTCGACCTGCATGGTCGGGACGAAGCTGGACTCGGCCGAGTCGTAGTCGTAACCGGCCTCCTGGAGGGCGGTGCGGACCGCGACCAGGTCGGTGGCCTCGGAGATGACCTCGAAGGACTCGCCGAGGTCGTTGACCTCCTCGGCGCCCGCGTCGAGGACGGCACCGAGGACGTCGTCCTCGGTCAGCTCGGCCTTGGGCAGCACGACGACGCCCTTGCGGTTGAACAGGTACGACACCGAGCCGGGGTCGGCCATCGAGCCGCCGTTGCGGGTCATGGCGACGCGCACGTCCGAGGCGGCACGGTTGCGGTTGTCGGTGAGGCACTCGATGAGCACCGCGACACCGTTCGGGCCGTAGCCCTCGTACATGATCGTGGCGTAGTCGGCGCCACCGGCCTCGAGACCGGCACCGCGCTTGAGCGCGGAGTCGATGTTCTTGTTCGGGACCGACTGCTTCTTGGCCTTCTGGACGGCGTCGTACAGCGTCGGGTTGCCGTCGAGATCGGCACCGCCGGTCCGGGCGGCGACCTCGATGTTCTTGATCAGCTTCGCGAAGAGCTTGCCGCGCTTGGCGTCGATCACGGCCTTCTTGTGCTTCGTCGTAGCCCATTTAGAGTGGCCGGACATCTGCCTGTCTCCTTCGCGTAACCCATTTCTGAACGAACCCCAGAGATCCTACAAGGGTCAGGTCACCGCTCGGCGCGCACCATGTCGACGAACAGCTCGTGGATCCGGTGATCGCCGGTGAGCTCGGGGTGGAACGAGGTCGCGAGCGCCCGGCCCTGCCGTACGGCGACGACATGGCCCTCGTGCTCGGCGAGCACCTCGACCGAGGCGCCGACCGACTCGACCCACGGGGCGCGGATGAAGACGCCCTCGACCGGGGTGTCGATGCCGGTGACCGAGACCGCGGCCTCGAACGACTCGTTCTGGCGGCCGAAGGCGTTGCGGCGGACGATCATGTCGATGCCGCCGAAGGTCTCCTGGCCCGAGCGCGGGTCGAGGATCTTGTCGGCGAGCATGATCAGTCCGGCGCAGGTGCCGTAGACCGGCATCCCGGCCGCGATGCGCTGGCGCAGCGGCTCCATCAGCCCGAAGAGCGTCGCGAGCTTGGAGATCGTGGTGGACTCGCCACCGGGGATCACCAGTCCTTCGACCTCGGCGAGCTCCTCGGGGCGCCGGACCGGCCTGGCCACGGCGTCCGCCGCGGCCAGGGCGATCAGGTGCTCCCGTACGTCGCCCTGGAGCGCCAGGACTCCGATGAGGGGAGTGCTCATGGGTGCTTACCAGCCCCGGTTCGCGTAGCGCTCGGCCTCGGGCAGGGTGTCGCAGTTGATGCCGACCATGGCCTCGCCCAGGTTGCGGGAGGCGTCCGCGATGATCTTCGGGTCGTCGTAGAAGGTGGTGGCCTTCACGATGGCGGCGGCGCGCTTGGCCGGGTCGCCGGACTTGAAGATGCCGGAGCCGACGAAGACGCCCTCGGCGCCGAGCTGGCGCATCAGCGCGGCGTCGGCCGGGGTGGCGACGCCACCGGCGGAGAACAGCACGACCGGCAGCTTGCCGAGCTCGGCGACCTCCTTGACCAGCTCGTACGGGGCGCGGAGCTCCTTGGCGGCGGCGTACAGCTCGTTGTTGTCGAAGCCGCGCAGCTTGGCGATCTCGTTCTTGATCTGGCGCAGGTGGCGGACGGCCTCGACGACGTTGCCGGTGCCGGCCTCGCCCTTGGAGCGGATCATGGCCGCGCCCTCGGCGATGCGGCGCAGGGCCTCGCCCAGGTTGGTGGCGCCACAGACGAAGGGGGTGGTGAAGGCCCACTTGTCGGAGTGGTTGACCTCGTCGGCCGGGGTGAGGACCTCGGACTCGTCGATGTAGTCGACGCCGAGCGACTGGAGGACCTGGGCCTCGACGAAGTGGCCGATGCGGGACTTCGCCATGACCGGGATGGAGACGGCCTCGATGATCTCTTCGATCATGTTGGGGTCGGACATCCGGGCCACGCCGCCGTCCTTGCGGATGTCGGCGGGCACCCGCTCCAGGGCCATGACGGCCACGGCGCCGGCGTCCTCGGCGATCTTCGCCTGCTCGGCGTTGACGACGTCCATGATCACGCCGCCCTTGAGCTGCTCGGCCATGCCGCGCTTGACCCGGGAGGTGCCGATCGCCGAGTTGTCGGCGGACTGCGGAGAAGTGGAAGGCGTGGTGGACACGGGGTACCTCACATGTGACAACGGGGTTGACGACAAGAGGAGGAAACCGCCCCGATGCGGTCCACAGCAAGGGCCAATGTGGAGGCGGTGGATCGTTTTGACGCGGTACGAAGGTGAGCGGGCCTCAGGCCGGGCGATCCGCAAGCGCGAGCGGGGGTTCGTCGTCCATTTCGAAGGCCATCGGGAACGGGGCGTGTCCGGCCAGCCGGAACCAGCGGACCTTGCGGTGGCGGCGCAGGGCGCGGGCCGCGCGGACCGCGTCGTTGTGGAACCGCCGGGCCATCGGCACCCGCCGGACGGCCGCCGCCAGCTCCCCGGCCGCCTCCTCGCCGCCCGGCGCGGCCCGGACGACCTCGACCTGCTCGGCCTCCCCGAACACCGCCCGCAGCGCCTGGCTCAGTTCGCTCTCGGCGACCTCGCGGTGCTCCTCCTCGGCCTGCCGGGCGGCGTGCGCCGCCTCGTACAGGACGATCGAGGCGGCCGGGTCGAGCACCCCTGACGTGGCCAGTTCCTGCGCGACCGAGGCCCGCCGCAGCAGCTGCGCGTCCAGCGCGGCGCGCGCCGCGTCGATCCGCGTGTGCAGCCGGTCGAGCCGTCCCGCGGTCCAGCTGAGGTAGACGCCGATGAGGATCAGCGCGGCAACGGTCCAGATCAGGGTTTGTGTCACGGGCGCACAGGCTACCGGGACGGGCGGTGCCCGAGTGCCGCGTGGGCCTCGGCGGCGAGCACCGGGACCGGGTGCGGGACCTGGCCCGGGGTGCGGGGCGCCGGGGCCGGCGTCCCGCCCGCCCCACGCACACCCGCGCCCCCACCGAGCACTCCCCCGCTACAGCCCCAGCCGCGCCCGCAGGCCGCCGCCCGCGCGCTCGTCCGCCGCCACCGACGCGGCGCCGTCGGTCACCGTCTCGTAGACCGCGAGGATGTCCGCGCCGACCGTGGACCAGTCGAAGCGGCGCACATGCGCCGAACCGCGGGCGCTGAGCTCGGCCCTGCGCTCCGGGTCGCCGAGCAGCCGCAGCGCCTGCGCGGCGAGGTCGTCGGCGTCCTCGTTGCCGAACAGCGCGCCCGCCGCGCCCTGGTCCAGGACCTGGGCGAAGGCGTCGAGGTCGGCGGCGAGCACCGGCGCGCCCGCCGACAGGGCCTCGACCAGGATGATGCCGAACGACTCGCCGCCGGTGTTGGGCGCCACGTACACGTCGACACTGCGCAGCAGCCGCGCCTTGTCCTCGTCGCTGACCATGCCGAGGAACTCGACCCGGGCGCGCATCTCGGGCGGCAGCGAGGCCACCGCCTCCTCCTCGTCACCGCGCCCGGCGACCAGCAGCCGGGTGTCCGGGCGTTCGGCCAGGATCTTCGGCAGCGCCCGCATCAGCACCGGCAGGCCCTTGCGGGGCTCGTCGATGCGGCCGATGAAGCCGAGCGTGCCGCCCTGCCACTCCGCCTTGGGCTCGGCCCCGGCGAAGAAGTCGACGTCGACGCCGTTGGGGATGACGACCGCGTCGCCGCCCAGGTGCTCCACCAGGGTGCGCCGGGCGTACTCGCTGACCGCGATCCGGGCGCTGATCTTCTCCAGGGCGGGCTGCAAGATCGGGTAGGCCGCGATCATCGCGCGGGAGCGCGGGTTGGAGGTGTGGAAGGTCGCCACGATCGGCCCCTGCGCCGCCCAGCAGGTGAGCAGCCCCAGCGAGGGCGAGGTCGGCTCGTGGATGTGGACCACGTCGAAGGTGCCGTCGTGCAGCCAGCGCCGCACCCGGGCCGCCGACAGGAAGCCGAAGTTGAGCCGCGCCACGGAGCCGTTGTACGGCACCGGGACCGCGCGCCCCGCCGACACCACGTACGGCGGCAGCGGGGTCTCGTCGTCGGCGGGCGCCAGCACGGAGACCTCGTGGCCGAGCCGGATCAGATGCTCGGCGAGGTCGCGGATGTGGAACTGGACGCCGCCCGGCACGTCCCAGGAGTACGGGCAGACGATACCGATCCTCACGCGTCCCGCTCCCCCGCCCGGTCGGCCGCCGAGGGCCGTTCCGCCAGGTCGGCGAGCCACAGTCGCTGGAGCATGTGCCAGTCCTCCGGGTGGTCCGCGATGCCCCCGGCGAAGACGTCGGCGAGGGTCTGTGTCATGGAGGACGTCTTCTCGGCGCGGGTGCCTGACCCGGGCACCGGGATCGGCGCGTGCACTTCTCCGCGCATCACGTCGGTGTCGTCGTACCAGAGGGTCACCGGGATCAGCAGCGCGCCGGTCTGCTGGGCGAGCATCGCGGGTCCGGCGGGCATCCGGGCCCGCTCGCCGAAGAAGTCGACCTCGACGCCGGACGCGGACAGGTCGCGGTCGGCGACCAGGCAGACCAGTCCCCCGGCCCGCAGCCGCCGGGCGAGCACCCCGAACGCGGCGCCGCCGGTGTGCGGCAGCACCTCCATGCCGAGCGACTCGCGGTAGGCGACGAACCGGTCGTACAGCGACTCGGGCTTGAGGCGTTCGGCGACCGTGGTGAAGGGCACGCCGATCGCCCGGGTCACCCACACCCCGGCGAGGTCCCAGTTGCCCATGTGCGGCAGCGCGATGATCACGCCGTGCTCGGAGGCGAGGGCGTCCGTGAGGTGGTGCACGCCCTTGGGGTCGAAGCTCCCGGCGGCGCGCTCCTTGCTCCAGGTGGGCAGCCGGAAGGACTCCATCCAGTAGCGCATGTACGAGCGCATCCCGGCCTTCGACAGCTCGGCGAGCCGCTCGGGCGTGGCGTCCGGCACCACCCGGGCCAGGTTGGACTCCAGGCGCAGCACGCTCTTGCCGCGCCGTTTCCAGGCGATGTCGGCGATCCGGCGGCCGAGGGCCTTGGCCACCGGCTCCGGCAGCTTCTTCACGGTGGCCCAGCCGAGGCCGTACAGACCGTCGGTGACCGTGTCCTTGAAGGTCCTGGCGTCCTCGCCGCCCTTGGCGCTCTTCGCGTCCTTGGTGTCCTTGGTGTCCTTCGGTGCGCTCACGAGGCGGCCTCGCTGCCCCGGGCCGCGGCGGCGTCGGCCTCCGCGGACTCCCGGCGCACGGTCACGACCCGCTGGCCGAGGGTCACCGCGGAACCGGCGGCCACGATCCACAGCGCGATCGGCAGCAGCACCTGCACGCCGGGCACGCCGAACGTGTGGAGTCCGGCGACACCGGCGGCGACCAGCGAGATCACCAGGCGCTCGGCGCGCTCGATCAGTCCGTTCACGGCGACCGGCAGGCCGATCGATTCGCCACGCGCCTTGGTGTACGACACGACCTGGCCGCTGGCCAGGCAGAAGATCGCGACCGCGCACAGCACGTTGTCGTCGCCCTTGCCCGCGTACCAGAGGGCGAAGCCGCCGAAGATGGCGCCGTCGGCGACCCGGTCGAGGGTCGAGTCGAGGAACGCGCCCCAGCGGCTGGAGACCCCGGCCTGCCGGGCCATGTTGCCGTCGACGAGGTCGGAGAAGACGAAGGCCGTGATCACGATCGTCCCCCAGAAGAACTCGCCGCGGGGGAAGAAGACGAGGGCGCCGACGACGACGCCGGCGGTGCCGAGCAGCGTGACGGTGTCGGGGCTGACGCCCCGGCGGAGCAGAAACGCGGCGAACGGTGTGAGGACACGCGTAAAAAAGGCACGCGCGTACTTGTTCAGCATGGCCTTCCCGAGGTTCGGTGGGCCGCGCGGCCCCTACGACCACCGGCTCACCCATCGTAGCCACGTGGGCCCCCGCGAAAGCGGCGGCACCCGCCCGCCGCGTCGCCGACCCCGGCTCGTACGGGCGTCCGAGCCGGGTCGGGGCCGCCGCCACGGGTACCGGCGGGGCGCCTTCCGGCCGTCACGCGTACGACGTATGGACGCAGCGTGACGTCGGTGCAAAGCTCGTAGGACGACCGCGGGCGTCGCCGGAGCCGCACGCGACGGGCGGCCGGGTGCCCCGGACGCCGCCGGACGCGCCACTCCCCCCTCGCCCGCGCCCCACCCCACTTCACCTCACCGTACGAGCAGTCGGGAGGCACATCATGGGCGACAAGGCGCACACCCACGCCGGAGCCGCGGGCAGGGCTCCGACGGCCGACCGGCCCGCGGAGGTGCGGAACGTGGTGCTGGTCGGCCACAGCGGATCGGGCAAGACCACCCTCGTCGAGGCCCTCGCCCAGACCGCGGGCGCGGTCAACCGGGCGGGCCGGGTCGAGGACGGCGGCACCGTCTCCGACCACGACGAGATCGAGCACCGCCAGCAGCGTTCCGTACAGCTCTCGCTCGTCCCGCTCGCCTGGGGCGGCTACAAGATCAACCTCCTGGACACCCCCGGGTACGCCGACTTCGTCGGGGAGCTGCGGGCCGGTCTGCGCGCCGCGGACGCGGCCCTGTTCGTCGTCTCGGCCGCGCAGGAGGCCGACGCGGTGGCCGGGGCGACCCGCGCGGTGTGGGAGGAGTGCGCGGCCGTCGGGATGCCCCGGGCGATCGTGGTCACCCACCTGGACACCGCCCGCACCGACTTCACCCGGCTCACCGAACTCCTCGGCACCCTCTTCGGCGGCGACGACCCCGACGCGGTGCTCCCCCTCTACCTGCCGGTGCGCGGCGCCGAGGGCGCCGACGGGCACGCGCCCGCGACCGGCCTGGTCGGGCTGCTGACCGAGCGGATCTTCGACTACTCGACCGGGACGCGCCGGGAGGACCCGCCCGACGAGGCGCAGCGGCCGCTGATCGCCGAGGCCCGGGCCCGGCTGATCGAGGGGATCATCGCCGAGAGCGAGGACGAGTCCCTGATGGACCGCTACCTCAGCGGCGAGACCATCGATCTCAAGACGCTGGTCGACGATCTGGAGAAGGCGGTCGCGCGCGGCACCTTCCATCCGGTGCTCGCCGCCGCGGCGGCGGCCGACGGCGGCAGTCAGGGTCTCGGCACGGTCGAGCTCCTGGAGCTGATCACCGGCGGCTTCCCGAGCCCCCTGGAGCGGGCCGCCCCGGCCGTGACCACCCCGGACGGCGCGGCGGGCCCGGCCCTCGCCTGCGACCCGGAGGGCCCGCTGGTGGCGGAGGTGGTGAAGACCTCGTCCGATCCGTACGTGGGGCGGCTCTCGCTGGTACGGGTGTTCTCCGGCACCCTGCGGCCCGACGAGACCGTGCACGTGTGCGGGCACGGTCTCGCCGACGGCGCACGGGCGGCGGGTGCCGTCGGCGGGACCGGCGACGGCGCGGCCGGCGGCGGCCCCGAGCAGCATGACGCGGACGAGCGGATCGGCGCCCTGACCTCCCCGTTCGGCAAGCAGCAGCGCACCCTCGCGCACGCCGTGGCGGGCGATCTGGCCTGTGTGGGCAAGCTGTCCCGGGCCGAGACCGGCGACACCCTGTCCGCGAAGGACACCCCGCTCCTGATGGAACCGTGGCGGCTGCCCGCGCCGCTGCTGCCGCTGGCGATCGAGGCGCACAGCAAGGCCGACGAGGACCGGCTCTCGCAGGGCCTGGCCCGGCTCGTCGCCGAGGACCCGACGATGCGGCTCGAACAGAACCAGGACACCCATCAGGTGGTGCTGTGGTGCCTGGGCGAGGCGCACGCCGACGTGGCCCTTGAGCGGCTGCGCGGCCGCTTCGGCGTCCAGGTCGACACCGTGCCGCACAAGGTGTCGCTGCGGGAGACCTTCGGCGGCCCGGCGGGCGGGCGCGGCCGGCATGTGAAGCAGTCCGGCGGGCACGGCCAGTACGCGATCTGCGAGATCGAGGTGGAGCCGCTGCCGCCGGGCAGCGGCATCGAGTTCGTCGACAAGGTGGTGGGCGGCGCCGTGCCGCGGTCCTTCATCCCGTCGGTGGAGAAGGGCGTCCGGGCCCAGGCGGCCCGCGGCGTGGCGGCCGGATACCCGCTGGTCGACATCCGGGTGACGCTGCGCGACGGCAAGGCGCACTCGGTGGACTCCTCCGACGCGGCCTTCCAGACGGCGGGCGCGCTGGCCCTGCGGGAGGCGGCCGCCGAGGTGGAGGTGCGGCTCCTGGAGCCGGTCGCGGAGGTGCGGGTGCTGATCCCCGACGAGTACGTGGGCGCGGTGATGAGCGATCTGTCCGGGCGGCGCGGCCGGGTCGTCGGCACCGAACAGGCCGGTTCCGGACGGACGTTGGTGCGCGCCGAGGTGCCGGAGATCGAGATCGGGCGGTACGCGGTGGACCTCAGGTCCGTGTCGCACGGCACCGGCGGCTTCGACCGCTCCTACGCCCGGCACGAGCCGATGCCGCCGCAGCTCGCGGAGCGGATCCGCGCGGAGGCGGCCGGGAAGCCGGGCCGGGCGGCCTGAACGGCCCGTGCCCGCCCGGTGGCTGACGACGGGTCGGCACCGGGCGGGCCCGGGCGGGCGCGGTCCTCGGGCGGCCGGGGCGCCGGGCGGACCGCGTGCGGACCGCATTCGGACGGCTCCGGCCGCTCCGGTGACGCGGTGGTCGCCACCCGGTTACGCTGGGGTGCCCAGCTCAGAAGGTGTGCGGGGCGCGGCAGTTGGGAACAGCCCGCACAGGAACCGTGGCGATGGGGGCGGCAGTGACGATCGGCAGTTTCGGCATCGGGGCGCAGATCCCCCTCCAGGGCTCTGACGCGCAGACGGCGGCCACCCATGCCCTCGCCTCCGCCGCGTACCGCGACAGCCCGGTCGAGGCGATCCTGGACGCCAACAACGACTGGCACCAGTCGAAGGTCAAGGAAGGCAAGTGGACCAAGCTGTTCCGGCCCGACCTCGGCGAGGCGTTCTCCCGCGCCGTGCAGGTCCGGATGCTCGGCGGCGCCCGTAAACCGCTCATCCAGTCCTTCGGCGCCGACCCGCAGCCGGTGGTCGAGCACTGCCTCGCCGCCAGCGGCATCCGCAAGCAGCGCGACATCAAGCTGACCCTGGTCACCTTCTTCCTCGGCGTCCTGTTCCTGCCCGGTCTCCTTCTGTGGCTCGGCGTGATCCAGCTGCGCCGGCTCGCCGCGGGCTCGGAGAACCGCCGTACCAGCGCCGTCGGCACCGCCCTGCTGGTCGCCGCCGGACTGTTCGCCGCGCTGGTGCTGATCAAGCTGCCGTTCGACGGGGTGCTGCCGAACTATCTGCGGGCGATGATCGTGGCGCCGGTCCTCGGCTGGTTCCTGGCCCGCCGGATCTGCGAGAACACCGCGGTCGCGCTGCGCGAGCGGTGGACCGCGCTGCTCAGCGGCGGCGGTGTCGGCGCCGCGGTGCCCGAGGCGGTGCCGAAGGACCCCACCGAGAAGACCGCCGAGGAGCTGCGGGTCAACCTGGAGAAGCTCGGCGCCGAGCAGCAGTCCAACATCGTCTTCTACGCGGGCCCCAAGGGAATACTGGGCATGGGCACCCGCTGGGGCAGCTGGACCATGGCCGAGGAGCTGGTCCCGCGCGAGGGCAAGGAGCTCCACGACTTCCGCGCCTGGGACGTGGTCCGGCAGATCCACACCGAACTCACCCTGCTGGAGCGGGGTTCACTGAAGACCGGCTTCCCCAAGCCGACGGTGAAGCACTGGATCGTCTCCCCGGTCGGCGAGGGCGCCGACGAGGTGTCCCGCCCCGAGGGCGAGAACATCGTGCACTTCCAGGTGAAGCCGCACGAGATACAGCGCATCTGCAACGACCAGCAGTTCGGCAGCGGCAACCGGCACTACCTGGGCGTCCAGTTCACCCTGTGGGACGGCCAGTTGGTGCTCACCATGATGGTGACGGTCACCTCGCTGCACCGCACGCTGCGCGTGGAGGTCACCGGTCACGCGCTCGGCCCGGTGCACTCGCTGTTCTCCGCGAAGCCCAAGGCGAAGACCAAGGAGGTCTCCAAGACCGTCCGGTTCTGGGAGACCCGCGAGATCAAGCTGCCGGTCACCGACACCGACGATGTGGTCCGTCAGGCCGTCCGGGCGCCGCTCACCTGGTTCCCGCCGGTCCTGGACTTCCTCGGCGGCAAGCTGGTGCTGCCCGAGCCCTTCGGGCTGCGGCACGCCTGGGCCGGACAGCCCTGGCGGCATCGCTTCATGGCCGACGACGCCATCCGTACGGCGACCCCGGTGCTGCGCGCGGTGCACGCGGCCACCATCCGGGTCCTGGACGACCACAACGTCGACACCGAGCGCTTCACCAGCCGCTCGCTGATGCTCAGCGGCGGCATCCAGGACCCGGGGCCGAGGAAGGCCGACCTCTACGACGCGTAGCAGCCGGCCCTCCGGGCGGTGCGGGGTCCCGGGTCTCCGGGACGGCGGGGCTCCGGGGCTCCGGGGCCGTGGTCAGAGCGCGGCGGGCCAGGCGTCGGCCAGCATCTTCCGGGTGTCGCCGAGCAGCTGCGGCAGCACCTTGGTGTGGCCGACCACCGGCATGAAGTTGGTGTCGCCGCCCCAGCGCGGCACCACGTGCTGGTGCAGGTGCGCGGCGATCCCGGCGCCCGCCACCGTGCCCTGGTTCATGCCGATGTTGAAGCCGTGCGCGCCGGAGGCCGCGCGCAGCGCGACCATCGCCCGCTTGGTGAACTCGCCCAGCTCGGCGGTCTCGGCGGGGTCGAGGTCGGTGTAGTCGGCGACGTGCCGGTACGGCACCACCATCAGGTGGCCGCCGTTGTACGGGTACAGGTTGAGCACCGCGTACACGCTGGCGCCGCGCGCGATCACCAGACCGTCCTCGTCCGATTTCGACGGGATCACGCAGAACGGACAGCCGTCGTCGGCGCCCGGCCCGGTCGGCTTGTTCTCGCCCTGGATGTACGCCATCCGGTGAGGCGTCCACAGGCGCTGGAACGCGTCCGGCGTCCCCACTCCGATCTGCTGCTCCGGCTCAGTCGTCATGCTGTGCAGCATATTGCTTCGCCCGTTCGGAACGTGTCGCCGGGGCGGAAGATCGGCGCGGAGGCGATCCTTGACCGATGAGCGACAGTCCCCCGACCCCGCCCCGGCAGGACCGCTGGGACCGCCGCATGGAGCTCCCGCTGACCGTGGCCTCCCTGGTCTACCTCGGCGGCTACGCGGTCCGGATCCTGGCCCGCGACCTGCCGGACGTCTGGCGCGACCTGTGCCTGGCCCTCACCTTCGCCGCCTGGGCGCTGTTCGTCGCCGACTACGCGGTCCGGCTCCGGCTCAGCGGTCTCGGCCCGCTGCGCTTCGTCCGCCGCCATCTGCTCGACACCGTGGTGGTGCTGCTGCCGCTGCTGCGCCCGCTGCGGATGGTCAAGCTGTACGACCGGGTGCAGCGCCGCCAGGACCGGCCGCGGCTCACCCTGTACGCCCGGGTGATGACGTACGCCGGGCTCACCGCGCTGCTGCTGGGCTTCGCGGGGGCGCTCACCGTCTACCAGGCCGAGCACGGGGCGCCCGGGGCCACCGTGCGCACCTTCGGCGACTCGGTGTGGTGGACCTGCGCGACGCTGGCGACGGTGGGGTACGGCGATGTGGCCCCGGTGACGCCGCTGGGCCGTACGGTCGCGGTCGGTCTGATGGCCTGCGGGCTCGCGCTGCTCGGGGCGGTGACGGGTTCGTTCTCGTCGTGGCTGATCCAGAGCTTCCGGCGGGAGGACGAGCGCTGAAGGGTGTCGCGGAAGGCTCGGCGCGGGCACGGGAGCGGCCCCCGGGGTGATCCCCGGGGGCCGCTCCTGGAACGTGTGCCGCGTCGGCCGGGTCAGACCTGGACGCGCCGCTCGACGACGTCGGCGATCTTGGCCAGGGCCTCCTCGCGGGGGACGCCGTTCTCCTGCGAGCCGTCGCGGTAGCGGAAGGAGACGGTGCCCGCGTTCATGTCGTCGTCACCGACGATGATCATGAAGGGGACCTTGAGCTTCTGCTGGTTGCGGATCTTCTTCTGCATCCGGTCGGACGAGGCGTCGACCTCGACCCGCAGGCCCTTGCGCTTCGCCTCGGCGGCGAACTCCTGCAGGTACTCGACGTGCGCGTCGCCGATCGGGATGCCGACCGCCTGCACCGGGGCCAGCCACGGCGGCATGGCGCCCGCGTAGTGCTCCAGGAGCACCGCGAAGAAGCGCTCGATGGAGCCGAACAGGGCGCGGTGGATCATCACCGGGCGCTGACGCGAGCCGTCCGCCGCGGTGTACTCCAGGTCGAAGCGCTCCGGCAGGTTGAAGTCCAGCTGCACGGTCGACATCTGCCAGGTACGGCCGATGGCGTCGCGCGCCTGCACAGAGATCTTCGGGCCGTAGAACGCGGCGCCGCCCGGGTCGGGGGTCAGCGGCAGGCCCTGCTTCTCGGCGACCGACTGGAGGACGGCGGTGGCCTCCTCCCACGCCTCGTCGGAACCGACGTACTTCTCCGGGTCCTTGGTGGACAGCTCCAGGTAGAAGTCGTCCAGACCGTAGTCGCGCAGCAGGTTGAGGACGAAGGTGAGCGTCTTGTCGAGCTCCTCCGCCATCTGCTCGCGGGTGCAGTAGATGTGGGCGTCGTCCTGGGTGAAGCCGCGGGCCCGGGTCAGGCCGTGCACGACGCCCGACTTCTCGTACCGGTACACGGTGCCGAACTCGAACAGGCGCAGCGGCAGCTCACGGTAGGAGCGCCCGCGCGCGTCGAAGATCAGGTTGTGCATCGGGCAGTTCATGGGCTTGAGGTAGTAGTCCACGCCCTCGTCGAGCTGCATGGGCGGGTACATGCCCTCGGCGTACCAGTCGAGGTGACCGGACTTCTCGAAGAGCTTGCCCTTGGTCGCGTGCGGCGTGTAGACGAACTCGTAGCCCTCCTCCTCGTGCCGGCGGCGCGAGTAGTCCTCCATGACCCGGCGGATGATGCCGCCCTTGGGGTGGAAGACGGCGAGGCCGGAGCCGATCTCGTCCGGGACGGAGAACAGGTCGAGCTCGTTGCCGAGCTTGCGGTGGTCGCGCTTCTCGGCCTCGGCGAGGAAGTCGAGGTGGGCCTTCAGCTCCTCCTTCGACGGCCAGGCGGTGCCGTAGATGCGCTGGAGCATCGGGTTCTTCTCGCTGCCGCGCCAGTAGGCGGCGGCGTTGCGCATCAGCTTGAAGGCCGGGATGTTCCGGGTGGTGGGCAGGTGCGGACCGCGGCACAGGTCGCGCCAGCACAGCTCGCCGGTCTTCGCGTCGAGGTTGTCGTAGATGGTCAGCTCGCCGCCGCCCACCTCGACGTCCGCGCCGTCGTCGGTGGACGCGGCGCCCTTGATGCCGATGAGCTCCAGCTTGTACGGCTCGTCGGCGAGCTCCTCGCGGGCCGCCTCGTCGGTGACGACGCGGCGGGCGAAGCGCTGGCCGCGCTTCTGGATCTCCTGCATCTTCTTCTCGATGGTCTTGAGATCCTCGGGCGTGAACGGCTTCTCGACGTCGAAGTCGTAGTAGAAGCCGTCCCGGACCGGCGGGCCGATGCCCAGCTTGGCCTCGGGGAAGAGCTCCTGCACGGCCTGCGCCATGACGTGCGCGGTGGAGTGCCGCAGGATGTTCAGACCGTCCTCGGAGGAGATCTCCACGGCCTCGACGACATCGCCGTCGGCCAGCTCGTAGGAGAGGTCCTTCAGCTCACCGCCGACCCGGGCGGCGATGACGGTGCGGTCGTCGGCGAACAGGGCGCCGGCCGTGCTGCCCGCGCTCACCGCCCTTGCCTCCGGCCCCTCGGCGGACTGGACGGTCACGCGGACTTCAGACACGAGTGCTCCATACATAGGGGCGCGGGCAGACACGAGGTGCCGGCGCCAACGGCGCACGGCAGAGACGAGGTGCCGCGCACGCCCGATCCTACTGGCAGCGGGGCCGCCCCACCGGCCCCGGCCGCCGCCCGCCGGGCGCCCCCGCCCGGTCCCCGGATCGGGCCCCGGGTCGGTCCCCGGATCGGTCCCCGGGTCAGTCCTCGCCGGGCCCGTCGGGCTCCCCGAAGAAGTCGGGGTCCTCGATCGAGCCGTGCCGCGACTTCATCAGCCGGTCCCGCTCGGCCTCGTCCACCTGCACCGGGGCGACGCCGGTCGCGTCGCTGAGGCGGCGGAAGCCGCCGCGGCTCTCCAGCCGGCCGACCACCCGGATCGGCAGGCCGACGAGATGGGCGTGGCCCGCGGTGCGGTAGGCGTCCTCGTCGAGGGTGACCCGGACGTGCCCGACCTCGGCGCCCGCGAGCACCCGGAGCCGTACGGTGCCCTCGCCGCGCGGTCCCGAGCGGCGCATCCGGACCACGGTGCCGGTGATCCGTACCGGCACGGACGGCTCGTCGTTCAGATAGCGGGCGCCCGCCTCGCGCAGCGCGGGCAGGTCGCCGGGCGAGAACTCGACGGGTTCGGGGCGGATCGCGCAGCCCTCGGGGGTCCCGGCGGCCGGGGACCACTCCAGGGCGACGCTGGCGCCCTCGGAGCCGCGCACCAGCGCCACCAGGGCCTCGGTGAGCTCACGGCTCACCCCGGCCTCGACCGCCGCGTCGAACGCCTCCATGCCGCCGGTGGCCCGCTGGTAGTCGACGGCCTCCCGGGCCGCGTACAGCGCGTGGTAGAGCCGCACCGAGACGGCCCGGCCGGGGTCGACGGGCAGGAAGGCGGTCATGCCCCGGCCGCCGGGGGCGGCGCCGACCACCACCGACTCCAGGGACGCCTGGGCCTGCCGCCGGTGCCGGGAGCCGTGGTACCCGGCCCGGCCGCGGACGGCGAGCGCCCCGGCGAGCAGCACCCCGCGGGCGGCGGTGCGCAGCTGTTCCTGCACCGGCCAGGGCACCGCGCCCGCGGGTCCCGGTGGCACGTCGCGCCACCAGCGGATCTCGTCGCTGGGGACGGCGAGGCCGGTGAGCACCTCGCGGGCGGTGGGGTCGGGGCTGTGGGCGAGGGCGGTGAGCGCCTCGCCGATGAGGTCGGCGCAGTCGGGGAAGGCCCGGCTCTCCGGGACGAGCAGGCTGACGCCGCGGCTGCCGGCCGCCGGTCCGGGCGGGGACCAGCGGCTGTAGCGTCCGGCGGCCCCGCCGCGCCGCCGCCAGCCGTGCCGGGCGAGCAGCGCGCCGAGCACCCGGGGGTCGACCCGGCCGGGGTCGGGGGCCTCGCCCAAGTCGGCCCAGGGGCCGACGGGGGCGGCGGGCACCCCGGTCCAGTGGCCGGGGAGTTCGGCGGGCGCGGGGTGGGGGTGGGGCCGGAACGGCGGCGGTACGGACATGGGGCCGTGACCGGCCCCGTCGGCTGGTTCCTCGATGGGCCGGTGCATTCAGGGTCTCCCTCCCACGCCGACCCGGGCCATGATCCCGCACAGCGCCCGGTCGTCGAAGATCCGCGCCGTCGGGATGCGCACGGTGGTCCTGTGGCGTCCTGTGACCGGGTGTCCGGCCAGGTTGATCCAGTAGCAGCAGTGGCGCAGGTCGAGCCCGTCGTGCCCGGCCCGCAGCCAGTCGTCCCGGTCGCGCGGTACGAGCATCACGACCAGGATCTTGTGGACCGCGACGGGGGTCCGGGCGAGCTTCACCAGGTGCTCGTTGTCGAGCGTGAAGGAGAAGGTGCCCGAGGTGGCTCCCGGCGGCCTCGGCGGTATCTGGTAGGTGCACTTGAGCTGCACCTTGATGGTCACCTCGTCGTCCACGGTGTGGCCCGGCGAGCCGTGGCTCACGTGCCAGTCGATGCCGTTGTCCGGAAACGGCTGCGACAGCGAGCACCCGGCCGCCGCCGCGACCGCGTGGAGATACCCCACCTGGAGGGTCTCCATGCAGGCGGTGGTGGCGAGTGAGCCGCGCAGCGGTGCTGCCCGCTGGGGTGGCAGCCCATCCGACTCGGGCTGGGCGAGCGCCATGTCAATTCCCTTCCCCGTCACCTGTGTTGTGACCGGTCCGCGTACGGCGCAAACAGCCCGGGTATCAACGATTCGGGCAGGGGGATGGCCATCTGCCGCGCACGTGCGAGGAGTTCGGGGATGACGACCAATTGGTTCGAGGGGCCCCTGGCCGCTTTCGACACGGAGACCACGGGAGTCGACGTCGAGGAGGACCGGATCGTGTCCGCCGCCCTCGTCGTCCAGGACGCGGCCGGGATGCGGCCGCGGGTGACGCGCTGGCTGGTCAACCCGGGCGTGCCGGTGCCGCCCGGGGCGACCGCGGTGCACGGGCTGACGGACGATCATCTCCAGCGGCACGGCCGGTGGCCGTCGCCGGTGGTGGAGGAGCTGGCCCGGGCGATAGCCGAACAGAGCGCGGCGGGCCGCCCGCTGGTGGTGATGAACGCGCCGTTCGATCTGACGATCCTGGACCGGGAGCTGCGGCGGCACCGGGCGTCGTCGCTGCCGCGCTATCTGGAGCATGTGCCGCTGTGCGTGCTCGACCCGCGGGTCCTGGACAAGCACCTGGACCGGTACCGCAAGGGGCGGCGGACGCTGACGGACCTGTGCGCCCATTACGAGGTGGTGCTCGACGGGGCGCACGACGCGGCGGCGGACGCGGCGGCGGCCCTTGACGTGGTCCGGGCGGTGGGGCGGCGGTTCGCGTCCCGGCTCGAACGGTTGTCGCCGGGTGAGCTGCACACCCTGCAGGCGGTGTGGCACGCGGCCCAGGCCCGTGGTCTGCAGGCGTGGTTCGCGCGGCAGGGCACGCCGGAGCCGGTGGACCCGGCGTGGCCGCTGCGGCCCGAGCTGCGGGCGGCGGCCTGAACGGCGAAGGCCGGTCCGTCTGGTGACGGACCGGCCTTTTCCCGGTGGGCGATACTGGGATCGAACCAGTGACCCCTTCGGTGTGAACGAAGTGCTCTCCCGCTGAGCTAATCGCCCGGGCAACGCGTTGAACCATACAGTCCCGACGGGGCTCGGTTCAAACCGATGGCGGCGCGGGCGGCCGGGGGCCGCGCAGGTGGGCGGTGAGGCCGCGGCGGCCGCCGCGCATCATCAGGGTGTGGTTGGCGCGGAAGAAGGGGCGTCCGGGCACGGCGAGGGCGCGCAGCAGCGGGCTGCGGACGTCGACCTCCTGCTCGTACAGGGCGCGGGTCCCGATCTCCGCGCCGGTGCCGGGGCCGGTGCCGGCGGGCTCGGGGGTGAGGGTCCAGCGGGCCCAGCCGTCGAGGTCGCCGCGCAGCGAGACCTCCAGGACCCGGGCGACCGGATCCTGGCGCACGGCCCGGGCGGTGACGACGAGTTCGTACGGGAGCAGCGAGCGGAAGCGGGCGGTGCCGGTGCGGTCGTCGAGCGGGACGACCTCGCGGACCTGCGGCCACCAGAGCGGATAGTCCTCGGCGCGGGCCAGCACCGTGTAGACGGTGTCGGGCGGGGCGGCGAGGCGCCAGACGCTGCGGAAGCGGTAGTGGCACCAGTCCATGGGGCCAGTGTCGGGTACTCAGCCGTGGATCTGAGTACCCGCGCGCATCCGCCGGGAGTGTGTCCGGCGCCACACTCCGTGGCATGACCTCCCCTCTGCCTCCCGCCGAGGAGCTGGCGCTCGTGGAGCGCGAGCTCGCGGCGCTCGACATCCGCCGGGCCCATCTCCTCGCCCGGCGGGACTGGCTGCTCCGGGTGCTGCACGCGATGCGGACGCCCTCGCCGGTCCCGGTGCCCGTTCCGGTGCCTTCGACGATGCCCGGGCCGGGCCCGGGCCGTTCGGCCGAGCCGTGGCCCGCGGTGCGGTCCCGGCCCGACGCGAGCCCGCGCGACACCCAGAACGTGCTGCTCACGCTGGGCGGGGTGCTGCTGTCCGTGGCCGCGCTCGTGTTCACCCTGGTCAGCTGGGGTTCGATGGGCATCGGCGGCCGGTCGGCGGTGCTCGGCGTGGTCACCGCGGCCGCGCTCCTGGTGCCGGTGGTGCTGCTGCGGCGCGGGCTGCGGTCGACGGCGGAGGCGGTGGCGGCGCTCGGTCTGCTGCTGACCGTGCTCGACGCGTACGCGCTGCACCGGGTGGTGTTCGCGGCCACCGGCGGACTGGCGTACACGGCGGTGGTGTCGGCGGTCCTGGCGGCCGCCTGGGGCGGGTACGGGCGTGCGCTGTCCGGGCCGCGGCTGCCGCTGCCCGCCGCCGTGGTCGCGGCCCAGCTGCCGCTGCCGCTCGGGGTGGCGGCGGCCGATGGCGGGGGGCTGCCGGTGACCTGGGCGATGCTCCTGACGGCGCTCGCCGACCTGGCGGTGCTGGTGTCCGTGAAGCCGTCGGCCCCGCGGACGACGGCGGGCGCGGCGGCGGCCGTGCTGGGCGGCTGGGCGCTGTGCGTCGGGCTCGTCCTGTCCTTCGACGCGCGGCTGACGGCGCTGCCGCTGCTCGTGGTGTGCGCGGCGGCGCTGCTGTGGCTGGGTTCGCGGTACGCGCGTACGCAGGCGGCTCCGGCCTCGTTCGCGGCGGCGGTGGCGGCGGGCATCGCGCTGATCGCGGCGGCGGGCGGCGCGTACCGGTCTCTGGTGTCCGACGCGTGGCTGGTGGCGGTGTACGCGCTCCTGGGGGTGGGGCTCGCGGCGGCGGTGCTGGTCCGCAGGGCGCGGCCGGGGGTGCTGCGGCGGGGTCTCGCGGCGGCGGGCGGCGGGGTGCTGGGGCTGGGGGTGCTGTGGGCGCTGCCGCCGGCCGCGGTGGGGCTGCTCGCCCCGGCCGGTGCGGAGGCGACGTGGGCGCGGGACCTGTCCGACGCGGTGATGACCGCCTACGCGTGGTCGGCGCTGCCGGTGCTGCTGATCGCGGTGGTGGCGACGGCGCTGGTGCCGCGGCTGTGGGCGCGCGGCCCGGCGCTGGTGCTCGTCTGGGTGCTGCTCACGGAGCTGCCGGTGGCGTTGCTGCTGCCGTACGGGTGGACGCTGGCGACGCGGTTGCTGACGACGGCGGCGGCGCTGGCCCTGGCGGCCCGTCCGGTGCCCGCGCTGCGCGGGGTGCGGCTCCCGGCGGGCGGCTGGCCCGCGACGCTGGTGGGCTGGCTGGGGTGTGCGTGCGGTCTGCTGTCGGCGGGGTCGGCGCTCGGCGTGGCCGTGGACACCCGGGCGGGGACGTTCGTGGCGCTCGGGGTGCTCGTGGTGCTGTTCGGCGGGCTCGCGGCGGTCGGTGCGGGCGGTCGGCGTCTTGTCGCCGGGGGCGTGGCGGTGCTCACGGTGGCGGGTCTGGTCGCCGAGGGAGCGGCGGTGGCGGGCCTCGATCCGGTGGCCGCGGGTCTGGTGCTGCTCGTGGTGCCCGCCGGGTCGGCGGCGGTGGGCGGGTGGCTGCGGCGGCACCCGCTCGCGCTGGTGGTGGAGGCGACCGGCGCGGCCGTGGGGGTCGTCGCCCTGGTGCTCGCCGCGGGCCGGGCGGCGCCGGGCGCGCTCGCGCTGGCGCTGGCCGGGGTGATCGCGGCGGCGACGGCGGTACGGGCGGAGCGCCGCCAGGTCGCGTCCTGGTGCGCGGCGGCGCTGTTCCTGCTCGCGAGCTGGGTGCGGCTCGCGGCCTGGGAGGTGACGGTGCCGGAGGCGTACACGCTGCCGGTGACGGTCCCGGCCCTGGTGGTGGGGGTGCTGCGGCGGCGTACGGACCGGGAGGCGTCGTCCTGGACGGCGTACGGCCCGGGGCTCGCGGTCACGCTGGTGCCGAGCCTGCTGGCGGTCTGGGCGGTGCCGGGCGGGCCGCGGCCGCTGCTCCTGGGCGGGGCGGCGCTGCTGGTGACGCTGGTGGGGGCACGGTGGCGGCTGCAGGCGCCGCTGGTGCTCGGCGGGATGGTGCTGGCCCTGGTCGGGGCGCACGAGCTGACGCCGTACGTGCTGCGCGCGGTGGCGGCGCTGCCGCGCTGGCTGCCGCCGGCCCTGGCGGGGCTGCTGCTGCTCGCGGTGGGCGCCACCTATGAGCAGCGACTGCGGGACGCCCGGCGGCTGCGGGAGCGGCTCGGGCGGCTGCGCTGAGCGGCGGCCGGCCGGGAACGCGCCGAGGGCCCGGAGACGGTGTCGTCTCCGGGCCCTCGGTCCGGGTGGTGGGCGATACTGGGTTCGAACCAGTGACCTCTTCGGTGTGAACGAAGCGCTCTCCCACTGAGCTAATCGCCCGGGCGCACCGCAAACATTACCCCATGTCAGCGGGGCTCCCGTACCAACGACGGGTTACTCGTCGATCTTCCACGGCATGACGAGACCGAACTTCCAGAGGTAGATGCCGAGCAGCACCGCGATGATCACCAGGCCGATGACGGTGAGGATGATGTTGCGGCGGCGGACCTTGGGATCGAGGGCGCGCTGGGCGGCCTCGGTGACCTTGCGCTTGGTCCAGCGCAGCACCAGCTGGGCCCAGACGAACTCGGTGGCCCAGATCGCCATGCCCGCGAAGATCACCAGCCAGCCCGGTCCGGGCAGCGGCAGCATCACGATGCCCGCGCCGACGACGGCGAGGCCGACGACGAAGACGCCGACCTGCCAGCTCAGGTGAAGGGTCCGGCGGGCCTTGATGAATTCAGGGGCCCGGGATCCCAGGGGCGCCTCTTCGGATTCCCCGGCGCGCTGGTCACTCTCCGCATTCATGGCCCCAACTTACCGGACGGTGCCGCCTTGCCGGAATGGCCGTATTACCCAAAGTTACACGCGTCCATACGAGCTACCTGAACGATCACAAAACAGACAGAGGGGTTTACAACGGCACCGTAGGTGGCATGTCGATTTCGCCGACGTGCGAATCCCCGAGCGCACACTGAGCGAAAGGCCCTGGCGCTTATGAACACCACGGTCAGCTGCGAGCTGCACCTGCGCCTCGTTGTGTCGAGCGAGTCCTCACTGCCTGTACCCGCGGGCCTGCGGTATGACACGGCCGATCCGTATGCCGTGCACGCCACCTTCCACACCGGAGCCGAGGAGACGGTCGAGTGGGTCTTCGCCCGCGACCTTCTCGCCGAGGGGCTGCACCGGCCCACCGGCACGGGCGACGTCCGCGTCTGGCCGTCGCGCAGCCACGGTCAGGGAGTCGTCTGCATCGCACTGAGCTCCCCCGAGGGAGAAGCCCTGCTCGAGGCCCCGGCGCGGGCCCTGGAGTCGTTCCTCAAGAGGACCGACGCTGCCGTGCCACCGGGCACCGAGCATCGCCACTTCGACCTCGACACGGAGCTCTCCCACATCCTGGCCGAGAGCTGAGCCAGGCCGAGAGCCGCACGGCGCCGTCCGACTCGGGGAGACGGCGCCGCGTGGGCAGTCGTGTCTTCCCACCATCGGCGCTCCTCACCGCGCAGCCGGCGCGGTGCGGGGCGCCGATGCGCTTTTCCGGGTCGCGCTAGAGTTCAGCGCAATTCGCGGGCACCCGCCCGCAGCCGGCCAGGGAGCGAATCGTGCTGATCCCCCACGACACCCGGATCGCGCTCGACACCGTCGTCGATCTGATGAACACCGCCGCGCGCGGTGACCGCGACGACGCGCTCGGGGACATCGACGCACTGCTGTCGTTCGTGCACGCCCACAAGATCAGCGACGTGGGCGAACTGACCGCGGCGGACCTGCGGGCCGTGCTCGACGTGCGCGACCGTTTCACGGCCGTGTTCTCCGCGCCCGACGCCCGGATCGCGGCCACCCTGATCAACCAGCTCGTGGCGGGCGCCGGAACCACCCCGCAGCTCACCGACCACGACAGCTACGACTGGCACGTCCACTACTTCGCGCCGGGCGCGTCCGTCGCCGACCACCTGGCCGCCGACTGCGGCATGGCGCTCGCCTTCATCGTGGTCGGCGGGGAGCAGGAGCGGCTGCGCCGCTGCGAGGCACCGGACTGCGGCCGGGCCTTCGTCGACCTCTCCCGCAACCGCTCCCGCCGCTACTGCGACAGCCGCACCTGCGGGAACCGGCTGCACGTCGCCGCCTACCGGGCGCGCCGCAAGGAAGCCGCGGGCTGACCGGACGGCGGCGCCGTACCGCTACCGCTCGGAGCAGGGGTCAGAGCAGGAAAAGGTCGTGGACCGCGGCCATCAGCAGCAGCGCGCCGATCACCGCCAGGAAGATCATCAGGGGCGGCTGGGAGAGCGCGAAGAGACAGCCCCGCGGTTCCGCCTGTTCGTCCACGGTGGCGGTCGCGGCGCGGGGCGCCGGGATCCGCGGGGCCGGGGCGGCGGGCGCGGCCGCGACGGGCGGCAGCGCGGGGACGGCGGGCTTGGGGACGGTGTCCCCCGAAGTCTCGGGCATCTCGGGGGGATGATGCAGCACCCGCGGACCCCAAGATCGCCCGGAACACCCCCAGGTGGGACGAGTTCACCCCATCCCGTGGACGGCGGGATCGAGAAGGGTCAGAACCGGTCGCCGCGCGATCCGCACCCGGTCAGATTCCGTGCTTCTTCAAAATCGCCTCGATGTCACTGAAGTCCTCGTCGGCCGGCTTGCCCGACGGCTTGGCCGACGGCTTCGCGGGCGCCTGCGCGCGCCGCCCGCCGACCGCGGGGGCCGACGCGGCCGGGGCCACCGCCGCCCGCTGCTCCCCGCCGGTGGTCTCCGCCCGGTCCGACCGCCGCCGCTCCACCGCCCTGGTCGAGGAGAACAACAGCCAGGCCGCCCCGAGCACGCCGAAGCCCGCCCAGGCCACCGGACTGAACGCCGTGTCGGCCAGCCACTCCACCGCGCCGGTCATCACCAGGCCGAGCGGGACCAGCGCGTAGGCCGCGATCCGGGCCGCGCTCAGGAACTTCTTCCGCCACGCCGTGATCCCGGCGATGCCCAGGCCCGCCGCGGCCACCGCGGAGCAAACGGTCTCGGCAAGCATGCGATCCTCCAGGTCCAGGGCGATACGTCCCTTCCATCCTGCACCGTCCCACCCCGCTCCGGCCATGCCCGCGGCCCGGGATCAGGGACATCTCCGGGTCGTCCCCCAGGGAACCCGGCCGCACGACCACCCCGCGCGCTCCCTCCCCGGGACGCTCGGCGGGCCCGCCGGCGCCCGGGTGGGAGACTCCTCCCATGAGCGAGTCCACCACCGAGAACACCAGCCCCGCCTCCGCCGCCTCCCCCGTCGTCCTGGAGGCATGGTTCGACCTGCAGTGCCCCGACTGCTTCGAGGCCCTGGCCGACGTCCGCGCCCTGCGCGCCGCGTACGGCGACCGCCTCGACATCCAGCTGCGCCACTTCCCGCTGGCCAAGCACAAGCACGCCTACGCCGCCGCCCAGGCCGCCGAGGAGGCGTTCGCGCAGGGGCAGGGCTGGGCGTACACCGAGGCGCTGCTCGCCAGGACCGCCGAGCTCGGCGACCGCGGCGAGCCGGTGCTCCTCGCGGTCGCGACCGAACTCGGCCTGGACGCCGAGGAGTTCGACACCGCTCTGATCGACGGCCGGCACCTCCTGACGGTCGACGCCGACGAGGCCGAGGGCAAGGCCGTCAAGGTCACCGGCACCCCCACGTACGTCATCGGCGGCGAGCGCCTCGACGGCGGCCAGAGCCAGGACGGGCTGCGCGCGCGCATCACGGAGATCGCGGACCGGCTGCTCGGCGCCTGACCCCCGCCCCGCCGGGACACCCCGCGCCCCGGGCAGCGCCTACCGCAGCGTCTTGGCGCTGTTCACCAGGGTCGTGCGGTAGCCCAGGGACTCGTAGAGCCCGATGGCCGGGGTGTTGCCCGCGAAGACGTGCAGTCCGAGCCGGCGCTCCCCGGCGGCCAGCGCCAGCCGCTCCGCGAGCAGCATGAGGGCCCGCCCGTAGCCCCGGCCGCGGTGCGCCTCGGCGACCTCCACCTCGTACACGAACGCCGTCCGCTCCCCCGGCCGCACCTCGATCGCGCCGGTCCACAGGAAGCCGACGACCGCGCCCGCGACGACCGCCACGTACACGTCGGTGCCGGGGGTGGCGAGGCCGTCCGGCAGATAACGGCGGTGGCTGTCCTCGGCCTTGGCCCGCGCCTGGTCCTCGGGGACGCCCCGCTCGATCCAGCTCTGCGCGAAGGCGTCCTTGGTGCGCTCCGACCAGACCGCGAACTCCCGCTCGCCCATCGGCCGCGCCACCACCCCCACGGGCAGCTCGGGGGCGGTGTCCGGGAGGTCCTTCAGCATGTTCCGGCTGCGCTCGGTGTAGCCGAGCGAGCGGGCGAGCCGCAGTGCCGCCGCCGCGTCCGCCGGGACCGAGACGGTCACCTCCGTGCAGCCCCAGCCGCGCAGCACCTCCTCGCCCGCGAGGGCCGCCACCGCGCCCCGGCCGCGGCCTCGGTCCGGCTCGTCGACGCCGAGGTCCTCGATGAGACCCGCGGCCGGGCCGAAGCCCGGGTCGGTGGCGAGCCGGACGGAGCCGACCCGACGGCTGTTGACACAGATGTCGTACGCGCGGGAGCGGACGCCGTCGGCGGACTGCTGGAGCGGCTCGGACGGCCGCAGGGTGGTGGTCATCACCGCTGTTCTACCCATCGGACGGCGGTCCGTCAGCCCAATTTCCGCCGCCCGCCCGGCGGGCCGGGTCAGCCGAGCGCCGGATCGCGGTCCTCGGCCGCCCGCTCGTCGAAGATCCGCATGGCCTTGGCCGTGACGGGACCGGGCGCCCCGGCGAGCTCCCGGCCGTCGACCCGGTGCACGGCCTGGACGTCGCGGAGCGTCGAGGTCAGGAAGATCTCGTCGGCGCGATCGAGGACGTCCAGCGGCAGGTCCGTCTCCTCCGCGCCGGTCCAGCGGACCGCCAGCGCGCGCGTGATGCCCGCGAGACAGCCGGAGGCGACCGGCGGGGTCAGGATCCGGCCGTCGAGGACGACGAACACATTGGATCCGGTGCCCTCGCAGAGCTGCCCCACCGTGTTGCCGAACAGCGCCTCGGTCGCGCCCCGCTCGCGCGCCCTGGCCAGGGCGACGACGTTCTCGGCGTACGAGGTGGTCTTCAGGCCCGTCAGCGCGCCGCGCTCGTTGCGGGTCCAGGGGACGGTGACCACGGCGGTGGAGTCGGCCCGCCGGGTGGTGGCGCCGACGGCCACGATCAGGCTGGCGCCCTCGTCGCCGCGCTCGGAGCCGAGCGGGGAGAGTCCGCCGGTGTAGGTGATGCGCATCCGCCCGAGCTCCGTCGGGTTGGCCGCGAGGACGGCGGCGCAGGCCCGGCGCACCTCGTCGAGGTCGGGCTCGGGCAGCCCGAGCCCGGCGGCGGAGCGGGCCAGCCGCTCCAGGTGCAGGGTGAGGGCGAACGGTTCGCCGCGCTCGGCCTTCACGGTCTCGAAGACGCCGTCGCCGACGGTCAGCCCGTGGTCCAGGACCGAGAGCCGGGCGGACCCGGCGTCGTGCAGTGCGCCGTTGACCCACAGTTTCATCGGGAGATGGCCTTTCCGCTCGCCTCGTACGCGCCGCCGGTGGCGGCGGCCGCGTCGCCCGACGCTATCGCGACGAGCCGGGACGCCTTCAGCTCGGTCTCCGCCCACTCGCGCTCGGGGTCGGAGCCCCAGGTGATGCCCGCTCCGGTGCCGAAGCGCAGGGTGTCGTCGGCCCGGTCGATCCAGAAGGTGCGTATCCCGACGGCCAGCTCGGCGGTCCGCCGGTCGGCGTCGACCCAGCCGATGCCGCCGCAGTAGGGGCCGCGCGCCACGGTCTCCAGGGCCTCGATGATCCCGAGCGCGCTGGACTTGGGGGCGCCGGTCACCGAGCCGGGCGGGAAGGTGGCGGCGAGCAGCTCACGCCAGCCGGCGCCGGGGCGCAGCTCGCCGCGCACGGTGGACACCAGGTGCACCAGACCGGGGTGCGGTTCGACGGCGCACAGCTCGGGCACGGTGACGGAGCCGGTGGCGCAGACCCGGCCGAGGTCGTTGCGGACCAGGTCCACGATCATCACGTTCTCGGCGTGGTCCTTCTCCAGGAGGTCGTCGGCGGTGCGCCCGGTGCCCTTGATCGGTCCTGACTCGACGGTCTCCCCGGTCCTGCGCAGATACAGCTCGGGCGAGGCGGTGGCGATCTCCACGCCGTGCGCGGGCAGCCGGATCGTTCCGGCGTACGGGGCGGGGTTGCCGCGCGCGAGCAGCGCGGTGAGCGCGTCGACGTCGGCGGCGGCCGGGTCGGGCAGCGGCGCGGACATCACCCGGCAGAGGTTGGCCTGGTAGACCTCGCCGCGCGCGATGTGCTCCCGGATCCGGCGGACGCCCGCCGTGTACGCGGCGCGGTCGAGCGAGGACGTCCAGTCGTCGGCCGCCGGTCCGCGCCAGCCGCCCGGCACCGGCGCGGGCACCGGGTCGGGCCGCACGTCGCCGAACCGGGCGCAGGTCAGCCGGCCCTCGAAGTCAGCGACGACCGCCCAGAACCCGGACGAGTCCAGGGCCTCGGGGTCGTGGGTGACGTCCCGCAGATCGGTGGCGAGGAGGCCGCCGAAGCGGGCCAGGGGGGTGAGGGGGTGCACACAGCGAGTCTAGGGCGGCGGGCCGGAAGGGGCCGGAGGGAACGAGGCGGGGGGCCGAAGGGCCCCGGGCGGGCGGCACCGTGGGGCGGAGGTGACGGGTGTGGCGGACTCCAGAGGGCGGCTGCGCGCCATCTCGGGAACACACGGAGTGAACGTCGTACGAACGCTCCCGGCCGCCTCGACCGGGCCGCAGGTCAGCACGCTGCGGAAACGCGTTTTTGTACTGGCCCAGGAATCCGCTAGAGTTCAACACGTCGCCGGGACGCGCAAGCGGAACGGAAACGACAAGCGGACGTGGCTCAGTTGGTAGAGCATCACCTTGCCAAGGTGAGGGTCGCGAGTTCGAATCTCGTCGTCCGCTCGATGTGGGGGATCTTCCCGAACCCCTGTATTCACTCCTGGTGGAGTGGCCGAGAGGCGAGGCAACGGCCTGCAAAGCCGTCTACACGGGTTCAAATCCCGTCTCCACCTCCAAGGACGATTAGCTCAGCGGGAGAGCGCTTCCCTGACACGGAAGAGGTCACTGGTTCAATCCCAGTATCGTCCACTGGACCTTCGGGTCCTGGGTCTTCGGATCCCCCGCGCGATTAGCTCAGCGGGAGAGCGCTTCCCTGACACGGAAGAGGTCACTGGTTCAATCCCAGTATCGCGCACGCAGTATCACCGGCAGTACGCAGTATCCGCACCCTCCGTGGTGTTCCCGCGCGATTAGCTCAGCGGGAGAGCGCTTCCCTGACACGGAAGAGGTCACTGGTTCAATCCCAGTATCGCGCACCAGTCACGAGCCCCCGGCCGCCCAGCGGTCGGGGGCTTCGTCGTGTCCGTTCAGCGGAGTACGGGGCGCCCGTGCGGGCCCCGGAGGGCCCGCGACGCCTGTCGCTCAGGAGGAGAACAGCAGCCGGCCGAAGCCGCCGCGGTGGCCGTGCCCGTGACCGTGGCCGTGCCCGTGGCCGCCGTGGTGCTGCGGGGCGCCCCAGGCCGGGGCGGCGGGCTGCGCCGGGTACGCCTGCGGCGGGACCTGCTGGACCCACTGCGACTCCAGGCGGGTCAGGGCCTCGAGCTCGCCGTAGTCCAGGAAGATGCCGCGGCAGCCGCTGCACTGCTCGATCTGGACGCCGTTGCGGTTGTACGTGTGCATCTGGGCGTGGCACTTGGGACACTGCATGCCGGACTCAACTCCCTGCCGTTCGGATGGTGCTCTCAGAGTACGTGGACGCCGCCGGGCCCAACTCGGTTCAGACAGAACCGATTCGGGCGCAAATGTCGATCATGACCTGTTCGACCTCGTCCAGCGGGCGTCGCTCCGTCGTGGACTTGGCGAGGGCCAGTGCGGCGGTCTGCACGGTGAGCGCGCGGGCGGGCAGGTCGAGCCGGAGCCAGGGGTCGGGGCGGGTGGCGGGGCCGCCGGCCGTCTCGTACGCGGTGAGGAACCGTGACCACACCCCCGGCTCCAGGAGTCCGGCCGCGTACCAGGCGGCGGGCCGTGCCAGGTCCCAGGCGGGGTCGCCCACGCCGAGGTCGTCGACGTCGATCAGCCGCCAGCGGGCGTCCGCTCCGGGCGGTCCGAGCCGGACCAGCTGCCCGAGGTGGAAGTCCCCGTGGCACAGGGCGGCGCCGCCCGGCACCCGGTCGGGGATGGTGGCCCAGGCCCGCAGCACCGTGGGCGCCGCCGGATGCCCGGGCGCGGCCCGGCGCATCCGTTCGACGGCGAGCGCCACCTTCACGGGCGCCCGCATCGGCGGCGTCCCCGTCGGCGCGGGCACCTGGTGCAGCCGGGCGAGCAGCCGCCCGGCCGCCTCCCAGGGCGCCGCGTCGGGGTCCTCGGGGTCGACGGGGACGCCGTACGGCCAGACACTCAGCGGCCGGTCCTCGGGCCCGCGCGATGTCCGGGGCGCGGGGACGGGCGCCAGCAGCACCCCCTCGACCCCACCAAGCCCCGCGACCCGCACCCGCGCCGCCAGCTCGCCCCCGTCCCCACCGGGCCCGTGCGCCTTCAGGACGAGGCGCCCGTGCCGTACGACGGTCCCGTCCGCCCGGTCCGCGAGCACCCCGGCCTGACACCGGCAGTCGCCGCCCTCGCCTCCGGAGCCGGGGTGCGCGGCGGCGCGGGCGAGTTCGTGCAGCTGCTGGAGGGCGGTGTCGTCCACCGGGGGAGCCTAACGGCACGCGACGCGAGGGACCGGGGCCCGGGGGTGACTACTGGTGCGGGCCGGACAAGGTGTCCACCGACCGGTGCGGGCTGAGCCCTGTGGATGCGGTGCAGCCCCGGGGGTGGCTACTGGTGCGGCTGTGCTCGTAGGGGCGAGTGAGCCGAAGGGGCGCGTCGAGGGAACAGTGCCTGGCGCGCACAGGCCCCGAGGAACGAGGGGCCGAGCACGGCAGGTGCTGTGAGCTCGGCTGTAGCGCCCCGGAGGCGAACCGAGCTTCCCAATGGAAAAGCGAAGGCCGGTCAGCTCCCCAGCTGACCGGCCTTCGCTGCCGTCCGCCGCACCCCCGTCCCCACGGGGTTGTATGGCCGGATGTCCCGACCCGGGCCGCTCACCCGGGTCTGGGGCGCCGCTCAGCGCCCCAGCATCACGCCCACGGACGACGCTTGTGTGACCACTGCGTCCCAGCCGCCGAAGACGACGACGAGCAGGGCCGCGAGAGGGAGGACCATGGCGGTGGCCACCAGGGGGTGGCGTCGGCCGGAAGGGCGGTGGTGGTCGATCCGCGGGGCCGTGTACGCCATGGTTCCTCTCCTGTCGTGTCGTGTCTTGTGGGCGGCGGGTGCGGTGACCTCGGGGGACGAGTGCTGCACCCGCCGCTCGACATCAAATCTAGGTTCTGGGGGCGGGCGGGGCGTCATGCCCGCGTACCGACTTGCGGGCCTCCAGGAGGATGACGGGGCTCCGCTCGGTGTACTCCCCTGGGTGGAGACGGGTGGCCCTGAGTGGGGGACTTCCCCCAGGGGTGGGCTCAGGGTGGCGGTGGGGTGTCGCGGTGGGGCGGAGTGCCTGCTCGGGATGGGGGTGACGTCGCTCACGTTTGGCCGGGGGTGTCGGGGTGTCGTGCGGATGGATCTTCAACGGCCTTGGTATGAGGGGGTGTTGGCGCGCGGCTTCACTGACCCCTCCTCAAGTGTCCCCCTCAGCACTGACAATCGATGCGCCCCCGAGGGCGCGGCCTGTGAGCGGGCCGGGGCAGGGGTACGTAAGCTGTGCCACGTCGAACGGACGAGGGGACGGACATGGCGATGATGCGGCTCCGGCGCGAGGACCCGCGGATCGTCGGGACCTTCCGGCTGCACCGCCGGCTGGGGGCCGGTGGGATGGGGGTCGTGTACCTCGGTTCCGACCGGCGTGGTCAGCGGGTGGCGTTGAAGGTGATCCGGCCGGATCTGGCCGAGGACCAGGAGTTCCGGTCCCGTTTCGCCCGTGAGGTGTCCGCGGCGCGGCGGATCCGTGGTGGTTGCACGGCCCGTCTGGTGGCCGCCGATCTGGACGCGGAGCGTCCGTGGTTCGCCACCCAGTACGTGCCGGGGCCTTCGTTGCACGACCGGGTCGCCGAGGAGGGTCCGCTGCGGGCGTCGGACGTGGCGGGGATCGGCGCGGCCCTTTCGGAGGGTCTGGTCGCGGTGCACGAGGCCGGGGTGGTGCACCGGGATCTGAAGCCGTCGAACATTCTGCTGTCGCCCAAGGGTCCCCGGATCATCGATTTCGGTATCGCCTGGGCGACCGGCGCCAGCACCCTGACGCATGTCGGGACCGCGGTGGGTTCCCCCGGCTTCCTCGCGCCGGAGCAGGTGCGGGGTGCGGCGGTGACTCCGGCGACGGACGTGTTCTCGCTGGGTGCGACCTTGGCGTACGCCGCGATGGGTGATTCGCCGTTCGGCCATGGCAGTTCCGAGGTCATGCTCTACCGGGTGGTGCACGAGGAGCCGCAGCTGCACGGGGTGCCGGACGCGCTGGCTCCGCTCGTACGGGCGTGTCTGGCGAAGGATCCGGAGGAGCGGCCGAGCACGCTGCAGTTGTCGATGCGGCTGAAGGAGATCGCGGCGCGCGAGGCGCAGGGGCTGCCCGCCTCGGGGCGGCCGCCGGGTCAGCGGGAGCGCGTGGAGGAGCGCGGTCCGGCGCGGCCGACGGAGCGGTACACGGAGCGCACGACGGAGCGGGGTCTTGAGCGCGGGCCGGAGCGTGGGTCGGAGCGTGCGCATGAGCGGGGTGCCGACCGGTCGACGGAGCGGTCCGTGGACCGGGCCACCGAGCGCGGCGACCGGCCGACCGGCGGCGGTTCGCGTCCTTCGGCGTCGCGGCCCTCCTCGTCCCGTACCGGCGGCGGCCAGGGCGCGCGCCCGCAGCGGTCCCGCCCGGGTACGCGTCCCGGCACCCGTCCGGGCTCCCGGGCCACGTCCACGGGGCGGCGGCCGGCCAATCCGCGGCTGCTGCGGCAGCGGCTGTTCGTGTTCGTGGTGGTCACGCTCGTGGTGGCGCTCGGGATCGCCGCCGCGCAGGCCCTCCAGGGCTGAGCCGCCCCCGACGGGTCTGGCTTCTTACTGCTGCGGGCGGCCGCTGGTCACCGCGTAGAAGGCCACCGCCGCCGCGGCGCCCACGTTCAGCGAGTCCACGCCGTGCGCCATCGGGATCCGCACCCACTCGTCCGCCGCGCGCAGCGCCTGCGTCGTCAGACCCTCGCCCTCGGCGCCCAGCATCAGCGCCACCCGGTCCAGCTTGTGCGGGGCGGCCTCGTCGATCGACGCCGCCCGGTCCGCCGGGGTCAGCGCGAGCAGCTTGAAGCCCGCCTCGCGGACCGCTTCGAGGCCGCGCGGCCAGGTGTCCAGGCGCGCGTACGGCACCGAGAACACCGCGCCCATCGACACCTTCACCGACCGCCGGTACAGCGGGTCGGCGCAGTCCGGCGACAGGAGCACCGCGTCCATGCCGAGCGCGGCGGCGCTGCGGAAGATCGCCCCGATGTTGGTGTGGTCGTTGACCGACTCCATCACCGCGACCCGGCGGGCCGAGGCCAGCAGCTCCGCGGCCGTCGGCAGCGGCTTGCGCTGCATCGACGCGAGCGCCCCGCGGTGCACGTGGTAGCCGGTGACCCGCTCGGCGAGGTCCGGCTGGACCGCGTACACCGGTGCCGGGACCTCGTCGATGACGTCCCGCATCACGTCCACCCACTTGGCGGACAGCAGCATCGACCGCATCTCGTAACCCGCCTGCTTGGCGCGGCGGATCACCTTCTCGCCCTCGGCGATGAACAGCCCCTCGGCCGGTTCGCGTCTGCGTCGGAGCTCGACGTCGGTCAGTCCGGTGTAGTCGCGCAGGCGCGGGTCGTCGGGGTCGTCGATCGTGATGAGTTCGGCCACGGGGTGATACTGCCTTGTCCGGTGGGTGGTGCCAATGCGTGCGGGGGTGCGCGCTCGGGACGCTCGGGGGTCGCTCGGGAGTCTCTGTGCGGTCGCTGTGCGGTGCCTGTGCGGTCGCTGTGGGGTCGCGGGTGCGGCGGGTGGGTCAGAGGGGCTTGGTCGGGGACTCGTGGACGACGTCGCCGATCACGATCACCGCGGGCGGGCGGACGTCCTCGGTCCTCACCGTCTCCGCGACCGTCGCCAGCGTCGCGTCCACCCGGCGCTGGGTCGCCGTGGTGCCCTCCTGGACCAGCGCCAGCGGTGTCCCGGGCGCCTTGCCGTGGGCGATGAGCGCCTCGGCGATCTGCCCGATCTTGTCGACGCCCATCAGGATCACCAGGGTGCCGGTCAGCCGCGCCAGCGACGCCCAGTCCACCAGGGAACGCGGGTCGTCCGGCGCCACGTGCCCGCTCACCACGGTGAACTCGTGCGCCACCCCGCGGTGCGTCACCGGGATGCCGGCCGCTCCCGGCACCGAGATCGAGCTGGAGATGCCCGGCACCACCGTGCAGGTGATGCCCTCGGCGGCGAGAGCCTGCGCCTCCTCCATGCCCCGGCCGAAGACGAACGGGTCGCCGCCCTTCAGCCGGACCACCGACTTCCCGGCCTTCGCGTGCTCGATCAGCGCGTTGTTGATGGCCTCCTGGGCCATGAAACGGCCGTACGGGATCTTCGCCGCGTCGATCACCTCGACGTGCGGCGGCAGCTCGGAGAGCAGGTCGCGCGGGCCGAGCCGGTCCGCGATCACCACGTCCGCCTCGGCGAGCAGCCGACGGCCGCGGACCGTGATCAGGTCGGGGTCGCCGGGGCCGCCGCCCACCAGGGCCACGAACGGGGTGCGGGCGCGGTGCGCGGGCGCCGCGAGCGAGCCGTCCCGCAGGCCCTCGACGATCGCGTCCCGCACGGCGGCGGAGCGGCGCGGGTCGCGGCCGGTGAGCACCGCGACCGTCACGCCCTCGCTGTGGCCGGTGGCCGGGGTCCAGGCGGTGGCCGCCTCGGCGTCGTCCGAACGGACGCACCAGGTCCGGGTGCGCTCGGCCTCCGCCGAGATCTCCGCGTTGGCGACGGGGTCGCTGGTCGCGACGAGCACGTACCAGGCGTCGGTCAGGTCACCGGCCTCGTAGCGGCGCCGTACCCAGGTGATCTCGCCCGCCTCGGCCATCGCGTCCACGGACGGGGTCGCCGAGGGCGAGACGAGGGTGACCCGGGCGCCCGCGGCGATCAGCGCGGGGAGGCGGCGCTGGGCGACCTGGCCGCCGCCGAGGACGACGACGCGGCGGCCGGCGAGGCGCAGACCGACGGGGTAGGCGGGGTGCTCGGCGTGGTCGGCCATGGGCGGGTGGCTCCTTGGGAGGGGCGGTGCCGGTCGGGGCGGGGGGGGTGCAAGGGGTGCGCGGGGCGCACTTCACGATATGCGGTGGGCTTGGGGCGGGCCCGGTGGTGCGGTGACGTGGGGGACGTTCCGGACCCCCGGGTTCGGGACTGCATGATTTACGGCGCGACGAGGTGAGTGGAGACCTTCTGGCGCAGTTCTTCGCGCCCCAAATCACGCTTTACGTCCCGAACCCGGGGGCCTGCACGTCCCCCACTCCCGAAGTTCGGAGATCCGGTGCGTGTTCCCCGGATCTCCGGCCGCGGGTTACTTCTCGGTGACGCCTGCCGAGTCGAAGGTCGCCACCTCGTGCATCGCGCGCGCCGCGCTCTGCACCACCGGCAGCGCGAGCAGCGCGCCCGTGCCCTCGCCGAGGCGGAGGTCGAGGTCGACCAGCGGGCGCAGGCCCAGCTTGTTCAGGGCCGCCACATGGCCCGGCTCCGCACTGCGGTGGCCCGCGATGCAGGCCGCCAGCGACTCGGGGGCGATCGCCCGGGCGACCAGGGCGGCGGCTCCGGTGGAGACGCCGTCCAGGATCACCGGGGTACGCAGCGAGGACGCGCCCAGGATCAGGCCGACCAGGGCCGCGTGCTCCAGGCCGCCGACCGCCGCGAGGACGCCGATCGGGTCGTCCGGGTCCGGCTTGTGCAGGTCGAGGGCGCGGCGGACGACGTCCACCTTGCGGGCGTGCATCTCGTCGTTGATGCCCGTGCCGCGGCCGGTGACCTCGGTCGGGTCCACGCCGGTGTAGACGGAGATCAGGGCGGCGGACGCGGTGGTGTTCGCGATGCCCATCTCGCCGGTGAGCAGCGCCTTGTTGCCCGCCGCGACCAGGTCGCGGGCCGTCTCGATGCCCACCTCGATCGCCGCGACGGCCTCCTCGCGGGTCATCGCCTGCGAGATGGTGAAGTCGGCCGTACCGGCCCGTACCTTGCGGGGCAGCAGACCCGGGGTCGCGGGCAGCTCGGAGGCCACGCCCACGTCGATGACGCAGACCTCGGCGCCGACCTGGTTGGCGAACGCGTTGCAGACCGCTCCCCCGCCGAGGAAGTTCGCGACCATCTGGCCGGTCACCTCCTGCGGCCAGGCCGTGACGCCCTGCGCGTGCACCCCGTGGTCGCCCGCGAAGATCGCGACCGCGGCGGGCTCCGGGATCGGCGGCGGGCACACCCGGGACAGGCCGCAGAGCTGCGCGGCGATGATCTCCAGCATGCCCAGGGCCCCGGCGGGCTTCGTCATCCGCTTCTGGCGCTCCCACGCCTCGCCGAGCGCCTTGGCGTCCAGCGGGCGGATGCTCGCCACGGTCTCCTGGAGCAGGTCGTGCGGCTCCTCGCCGGGCAGCGCGCGGCGGCCGTACGTCTCCTCGTGGACCACCCAGGACAGCGGGCGGCGCTTGGACCAGCCCGCCTGCATCAGCTCGGGCTCGTCGGGGAACTCGTCGACGTAGCCGACGCACAGGTACGCGACCACTTCGAGGTGCTCGGGCAGGCCGAGCGCCCGGACCATCTCGCGCTCGTCGAAGAAGCTGACCCAGCCGACGCCGAGGCCCTCGGCGCGGGCGGCGAGCCACAGGTTCTCGACGGCGAGGGCCGAGGAGTACGGGGCCATCTGCGGCTGCGTGTAGCGGCCGAGGGTGTGCCGGCCGCCGCGCGTCGGGTCCGCCGTCACGACGATGTTGACCGGCGTCTCGAGGATGGCCTCGATCTTCAGTTCCTTGAACTGCTTGGCCCGGCCCTTGGGCAGCGACTTGGCGTACGCCTCGCGCTGGTGCGTCGCCAGTTCGTGCATGGTGCGGCGGGTCTCCGCGGAGCGGATGACCACGAAGTCCCACGGCTGGGAGTGGCCCACGCTGGGCGCGGTGTGCGCGGCTTCGAGGACCCGGAGCAGCACCTCGTGCGGGATCGGGTCGGAGCGGAAGCCGTTGCGGATGTCCCGGCGCTCGCGCATGACGCGGAGCACGGCCTCGCGCTCCGCCTCGTCGTAGCCGGGGGCACGGTCGAGGGCGGGGGCGGGGGTCTCCTCGGCCGGCGCGGAGGTGGGCTCGTCGTCGGCGGCCAGGATCCCGTCGGGTGCGGCGAGCGGCTCGTCGGGTGCCGGGGTGGGCTCCGGGCCGGTCTCGAAGGCCGACTCCGGTACGGGCTCGGGGCCCGGCTCGGGCGCGGCCTCGGGCGCGGCCTCGATGGCGAGCTCGGCCTCGGCCTCGGCCTCGGGGGCGAACTCGACGGCCGGGAGCGGCTGCTCGGCGACCGGCTCGGGCTGCTCCTCCGGCTCGCTGGGGGCCTCGGGCACCTCAGGTACCTCGGGCGCCTCGGGGGTCTGCGCGGCCGGGGCCGGGGCCGGGATCGGCTCGGGGGTGGGCTCCGCCGCCGGAGCCGTCTGCTCGGGCGCGACGGGCTCGGCCTGGAGCTGCGGCTCGGGCGGGAACGTCGGCTCGGGCTGCGGCTCCGGGACCTGCGCTTCGGGGGCCTGCGGGGCCAGGACCGGCTGGTCGAGCACGGGCTGGGCCGGGACCGGCTGGTCCTGCTGGGGCTCCGGGGCGGCCTCGACCGGCTCGGGCGCGGCCTGGACCGGCTCATCGGCCACGGCCTCGGGCTGCTCCTCCGGCTCGCGGGGGGCCGGGAGCTGGGCCTCCGGCGCGGCCTCGGCCGGCTCGGGGGCCGGGGCGGGCTCCTCGGCGACCGGCTGCGGCACGGCCACGGCGACGGGCTCGACCGGCAGCGGCGCGGCCGGGAGCGGTTCGGCGGCCGGGACCGGGGCCAGATGCGGGGCGGTCGGGACGGAACCCTCGACCTGGACGAACTGGGCGGCCTGTGCGACCGGTGCGACCAGTGGGACGACCGTTTCTGCGGGTGCCGCGTGGGGCTCCTGGGGCTGCGCGTCCCACGGCATCGCACCCTGCGGCGCGGTCTGCTGGTCCTGCTGCGGCACGTCCAGGTATTCGGGACCGGTCGTCGGCGGGCCCGGCGTGCGCACCGGCATCGGCGCGGGCGCGGTGGCGGCGAGCGGGGTCACGACGGGCGTCGGCTGCGGGACGGGCGCGGCGGCCGGGCCGCGGTCGGCGAGCGAGCGGACCACGCCGCCGGTCGCGTCGGGCACCGGCGGGCCCATGTGCAGCGGGCGGCGGGCGGGCGGCGGGGTGGGCGGTCCGGCCGGGGCGGGGGTGCGGACGGCGCCGAGGTCGACCGAGCCGGTGTCACGGCCCGCCGCCTCGTGGGCGCCGGTGTCGAGGCCGCCGGGCTCGTACCCGTACGGCACTCCATGGGCCGGGGTGGCCTGCGGGGGCACCGGGACGCCCTGCGGCGGGGTGCTGCCGGTGACCTGCTCGATGGGCGCGGTCAGCGGGTCGAGGGGCGGGGGCACGGTGACCGGCGGGGCGGGCGGGATGCCCGGCAGCGGCTCGCTCCAGGCGCCCTGGGCGCCGGGCATGAGGAGCACGTCGTCGTCTTCGGCGGGGTGGTCGGAGGGGTCCAGGAAGGCGTACGCGGCCGGTGCGGGGATGCCCGGCTGCTCGACCGTGCCTGCGTTCTCCGGCAGCCCCTCGCCCGGGACCTGGCCGGTGTCCGTCATGCTGCGTACCCCTCGCCCATCGGTTGTGCTCCTTCAGACCTGCCCGTCGAGAACAACGAGCTCGCGTGCCGCGCGGCACGAAGGGCGCGCGGACACACAAGGACATTGTCGCGGCCTTCGGCCATCCTGACAGGCGGATCCGCCACGGTTCGCTGTGGACTGCGCCACGTCGCGCGTCCCTCGGCTGCGCTCTACCACATCAGGGGTGAAAGCGACCCCTCATCTGGGACGTTGACGAACGAATCGCCGAACGTCCGGGTGCGGTACAACAATCGGTCAGCCTACCCCGGCTGACGGCTCGCCCGGTCACGGGGAGCGTCGGTCCGGTCGCCCGCGAGCAGGAAGACGACGGAGCGGGCGCGCTCGGTCCAGTCGCCGGGGTCGAGGCCCACGGTCTGCAGCAGCGCGCACTCCACGGTGTACCCGCCGTCGGTGAGGGCGGCGGCGACGGCCTCGGCCTCGTCGCGGTGGGCGGCGTGCGTGACGATGCGTTCGGGCCTGCGGTCGACGCAGGCGGTGACGACCGGGACGCCGCCGCCCCCGATCCGTACGACATCGGGTTCGGGCAGGCTCTCCAGGACGTGCGGGGCGCGGCCGGGGACGGTCTGGAGCTGGACGCCGGCGGCGCGGGCGGCGGCCTCGGTGCGGGCACAGGCGGCGGGGTCGGTGTCGACGGCGATGACGGCGGCGCCGAAGCGGGCGGCGTCGACGGCGAAGGCGCCGTCGGCGCAGCCGATGTCCCAGACGAGGTCGCCGGTGCGGGGGCCGAGGCGGGCGAGTGCGGCGGCGCGCAGGGTGGGGTGCTGGCCGGTGCGGCCGCCGTCGGTGCCGTCGGGGCGGGCCCAGCCGCGGACGGCGGGGGTGTCGTGGCTCATCAGCCAGCCGGCGGTGGAGCCGCCGCCGGTGGAGTTGCCGCCGATGACGAGGACGACGTTGGGGTCGCGCCAGTCGTGGTCGGCGGCCTTGTCGGAGGTGACGACGGTGACCTGTTCGCGGTCGGTGCCGAGTTCCTCGCAGATGACGAAGGTGCGGTGGACGCCGTCGAGGAGCAGGGCGAGTTCGGCGGGGCCCGCGCCGGGCGAGGTGAGGACGGCGACCTTGGGGTGGGCGCGGCAGACGTTGACGGCGCGGCGCAGGGTGCGCTGGTGGGCGACGGCGATCCGGGCGTCGTCCCAGGGCATCCCGGCGCGGGCGAAGGCGGCGGCGACGGAGGAGACGGCGGGCACGACCTCGACCTCGAGGCCGTGTTCGGGGGCGCGCAGGGCGCGGACGACACCGAAGAAGCCGGGGTCGCCGTCGGCGAGGACGACGGCGGTGCCGCGGTGTCCGGCGATCCGCCGGGCGGCGAGGTCGACGCTGCCGAGCCGGACGCGTTCGGCGCCTGCGGGCACCTCGGGGAGCGCCAGGTGGTGGGCGGCGCCTGCCACCAGGGTGGCGGCGGCGAGCGCGGACCGGGCGGCCGCGGTGAGGGGCGATCCGTCCCAGCCGATCACCGTGACCCGGTCGGCCATGTGCGTCTGTCTCCTGGAGTGTGTGCAGGTCGGGGGCGGGATGAGCCTACCGGGGCGGGGCCGCTCCTGAGCCGGTGCGGGGGCGCGGGGCCGGGCCGGGGGCGCGGGGCGCCGGAGCTGGGGCGGGACCGGGGGCGGGACCGGGGCAGGGGACCCGGAGGCGGTCAGCTCCAGTCGGCGTAGCTGGAGAGTCCGGCCTCGGCCATGTGCTCGGCGACGCCGTCGAGGTCCTCGGGGAGCAGGCTCCAGACGATGAAGTCGGTGCGGATGTCGGTCCAGCCGCCGTCCTCGGTGCGGGTGCGCGCTATGCAGGCGTTGCGCAGGACACCTTCGCTGATGCAGCCGATCTTCTGGGCGACCTGCTGGGAGGCGGTGTTGTCGGCGGCGGTGCGCAGTTCGACGCGCTCGAAGTGCTGGTCGCGGAAGAGCCAGTCGGCGGTGGCGAGCGCGGCCTCGGAGGCGTACCCCTCGCCGCGGGCCCACGGGCCGACGATGTAGGAGAGTTCGGTGGAGCGAACGTGCCAGTTGGTCTTGGTGAGTTGGACGATGCCGACGAGTCGCTGGGTGAGGAACTCGGTGACGGCCAGGTCGATTCCGCGGCCCGCGGCGCGTTCGGCGGGGGCGTACCCGTCGATCCAGCGGTGGGCGTCGTCCTCGGTGAAGGGCTGCGGCACGGAGGTCCAGGCGGCGACGAGTTCGTCGTTCATCATCTCGGCGAGCGCGGGGGCGTCGGCGGGTTCGAGGGCGCGCAGCACCAGCCGCTCCGTGCTGATGGAGACGTCCGGAAAGGTGGTAGTCATGCGCAGCTCCATACGTGAAGGCCGTGGACGCACAGCATGCAGCATGGGGCTGCCGCCGCGCATGCGCGGGTGAACGCGAGGCCCCGCGCGCCGGAGGGGCGGGCGGGGCCTCGCGTCGGGTGACGCCTCGGGACGGGCCGGGAACCGGCCGGAGACTACGCGGCGGGGGCGCCGAAGGCCGGGATGACCGAGCCCTTGTAGGTGTCCTCGATGTACTTCTTCACCTCGGGCGAGTTGAGGAGCTTGACGAGCTTCTGGACGCGGGCGTCCTTCTCGTTGCCCTGCTTGACGGCGAGGAAGTTGGCGTACGGGTTGCCTTCCGCCTTCTCGACGGCGAGGGCGTCCTTGGCGGGGTTGAGCTTGGCCTCGATGGCGTAGTTGCCGTTGATCACGGCGGCGTCGACGTCGTTCAGGGCGCGGGGCACGGTGGCGGCCTCCAGCTCCTTGAACTCCAGGCCCTTCTTGTCGGCGATGTCGGAGAGCTTGGCGTCGGTGCCGACGCCCGCCTTGAGGGTGATGAGACCGTTCTCGGCGAGCAGGTGGAGGGCGCGGCCCTCGTTGGTGGTGTCGTTGGGGACGGCGATGGTCTGGCCGGCCTTGATGTCCTTGAGCGTCGTGACCTTCTTGGAGTAGAGGCCGAGCGGCTCCAGGTGGACGTTGACCACCGGGACGATGTGGGTGTTGTTCTTCTTGTTGAAGTCGTCGAGGTACGGCTTGTGCTGGAAGAAGTTGGCGTCGACCTGGCCGGACTCGGTGGCGGTGTTCGGCAGGACGTAGTCCGTGAACTCCCGCACCTCCAGCTTCAGGCCCTCCTTGGCGGCGAGCTTGTCCTTGACGAAGTTGAGGATGTCGGCGTGCGGCGTCGGGGACGCGGCGACGACGAGCGGCTTGTCGGCGGAGCCGGCCGCGTCCTTGGTGCTGGACGGGTCGGAGGCCGTGCCGCAGGCGGTCAGGCCGAGGGCGAGGGCTGCGGTGGCGGCGATGCCGGCGGTGAGCTTGATGTTCTTGCGCACGAAGAGTGCCTCTTTCATGTGGAGCGGGTTTCGCCTGGACAACAAGTCCTGGCTTTCTTCGGTGGACGAAGTCTGGGTGCGGGCCGGGCCGGTGGACCGGCCTCGGCCCGGGGGGGCTCAGGCGGTGCGGCCCCGGCGGGCGAGGAGGCGGACGACGCCGTCGCCGATGAGCTGGACGACGGTCACGACGACGACCAGGACGACCACGGTCACCATCATGAAAGTGGTGTCGAAGCGCTGGTATCCGTACGTGATGGCCTTGGAGCCGAGTCCCTCGCCGCCGACCGCGCCGGCCATCGCGGAGTAGCCGATGAGCACGATGACGGTGGTGGTGACGGCGGACACCAGGGACGGCAGGGCCTGCGGGAGCAGCACCTTGCGGACGATGGTGGGGATGCCGCCGCCCATGGCCTGGACGGCTTCGACGAGTCCGTGGTCGACCTCGCGGACGGCGGTCTCGACGAGCCGGGCGAAGAAGGGGATGGCGCCGATGGCGAGCGGCACGATCATGGCGGTCGGGCCGATGAAGGTGCCGACGACGAAGGTGGTGAAGGGGATCAGGGCGATCAGCAGGATGATGAACGGCAGCGAGCGGCCGATGTTCACGATCGCACCGACGATCTTGTTCACCGGGCGGTTCTGCAGCAGGCCGCCCGTGTCGGTGAGGACGAGGAGGATGCCGAGCGGGAGGCCGCCGACGATGGTGACGACGGTGGCCCACAGGACCATGTAGAGGGTGTCGACGGTGCCCTGCTGGAGCAGCGGCTGCATCTCGGACCAGGTCACTTGGCACCTTCCTTGACCAGTACGGCGGACTCGGCCTCGGCGGCACCGGCGGCGGGTTCGGGGCTCTCGGGGGCCTCGGGGGTCTCTTCGACGAGCTCGACCTGGAGGCCCTGCTCGCGGAGGAAGCCGACGGGGACGACGTTCTCCTCGTACGGGCCGGGGAGCTCGATCCGCATCCGGCCGATCTGGCGGCCGCCGACGGTGTCCATGGCGGCGCCGAGGATCGAGATGTCGATGTTGTAGGTGCGCGACAGCTGGGAGATCACCGGCTGGGTGGCCGACTCGCCGTGGAAGGTGACGTCGACGACGGTGCGGTCCGGGGCGCCGGCCTCGCCGCTCACCGGGAAGAGTTCGGCGGCGAGCTGGGAGCCGGGGGTGGCGAGGAGTTCGCCGACGGTGCCGGACTCGACGACCCGGCCGTGCTGCATGAGGGCGGCGGAGTCGCAGATGGTCTTGACGACGTCCATCTCGTGCGTGATGAGCAGGACGGTGAGGCCGAGCTGCTGGTTGAGGTCGCGCAGCAGCTGGAGGATGGAGCGGGTGGTCTCCGGGTCGAGGGCGCTGGTGGCCTCGTCGGAGAGCAGCACCTTGGGCTTTCCGGCGAGGGCGCGGGCGATGCCGACGCGCTGCTTCTGGCCGCCGGAGAGCTGGCCGGGGTAGGACTTGGCCTTGTCGGCGAGGCCGACGAGGTCGAGGAGTTCCAGGGCGCGGCGGGAGCGTTCGGCGCCGGAGACGCCGAGGATCTCCAGGGGAAGTTCGATGTTGTCCTTGACGGTGCGCGAGGACAGCAGGTTGAAGTGCTGGAAGACCATGCCGATGCTGCTGCGGGCCTGGCGGAGTTCCTTGCCCGCGCGGCGGCCGCGGCCGGCGAGCGCGGTGAGGTCGACGCCGTCGACGGTCACGGTGCCGGAGGTGGGGCGCTCCAGGAGGTTGACGCAGCGGATGAGCGAGGACTTGCCGGCGCCGCTCTGGCCGATCACGCCGAAGACCTCGCCTTCGCGGACGTGGAGGTCGACGCCGTCCAGAGCGGTGACCTGGCGGCCTCGTGACTCGTAGACCTTGGTCAGGCCCGAAGTGGTGATCACAGGGTTTCCGTCACTGTCGAGTGCGCGGCGCGGGGTCCGCCGGGCACGGGGCATTCGTCGTGGGCAGTCAGGCGCAGGAGCGGCTGGTCACGGCGGGTGGCCGGGGCGGCAGCGCGTGCGCGGGGCGGGCTCGGTCCACCGCCTCGGGGGCGGGTGGAGCGGCTGGCCGTCGGGCTCGCTTCGGGGCGCGAGCTCAGGCGGGGGCCCTCAGTTGGCGCACATTCGACACATGCGGCGAGCACCGGGCGTCTGGGTCGCCTCGGTCGCAAGGGTGCGGCTGCTCGTCGTGGTCATGTCTGCAAGTAAAGCATGCAAACGTGCGAACGAAACGGCGCTGTCCGCATAGCGGACATCGTTGAGACGCCATGCGGACAGTTCGGTGGACGGCCGATACGGGTTCAGCGGGGTGCGACGAGCTCCACTCCGGTGGGCGTGGCCTGGGCCGACACCTCGGACAGGTCGGTGACGACGACGTCGGCGTCGAGCTGGTCGCGGTCGTGGGTTGTGGCCAAGGCCACGGTGGTCATCCCGGCGGCGCGTCCGGCGGTGAGCCCGGCGGGGGCGTCCTCGAAGACGACGCAGCGGGCCGGGTCGGCGCCCAGCTTCGCCGCCGCGAGCAGGAACGGCTCGGGGTCGGGCTTGCCGCGGCTGACGTCGTCGGCGGCTATCACCAGCGGCGCGTCGATCCCGGCGGCGCGCAGCCGGGCCTCGCCGAGCCTGCGGGTGGCGGAGGTGACCACGGCCCACCGTCCGGCGGGCAGCGAGGCCAGCAGGTCGAGGGTGCCGGGGAGCGCCTGGACGCCGCCCCGCTCGACGTCCTCGACCTCCAGGTCCTCGATCCGGGCCAGCGCCTCGGCGACCCGCTCGGCGGGCAGCAGGTCGGCCACGATGGCGCGGGCGGTGCGCCCGTGCAGCTCGACCTTGGCGAAGTCCTCGGCGCTCAGTCCGTACTCCTCGGCCCACCGCACCCAGCAGCGGGCGACGGAGTCGAGGGAGGAGACGAGGGTGCCGTCGTTGTCGAACAGGAGGGCTTCGGCGTGCAGGTTCATGGGAATCGACCTTACGGGGACGGGGGGCGCGCGCATCGGGACGTTCGGCCCGTAATACCCTCGGGCGCATGCTTGACGCCCTGACGGTCGCGGTTTCGGTGGCCGCGCTCGCCCTCGCCGCCTGGTGCGGCTTCGCCGCCTACCGTGACCAGCCCACCAAGGACTGGCACTTCATCGGCATGGCCGTGGTGACCTTCCTCGCCCTGGTGCAGCTGGTGGTCGGCATCGTGCAGCTGGTGCGCGGCGAGAAGGCGGAGGAGGGGACGACGATCTTCATCGCCTATCTCCTCGGCGCGCTGTGCGCGGTGCCCGCCGCCGGGCTGCTTTCGCTGACCGAGCGCAGCAAGTGGGGCTCGACGACGGTCGCGGCCGGTGCGGTCGTCCTCGCGGTGCTCGAAGTGCGTCTCTACGACATCTGGACGGTGGGCTGATCATGACCGCGACGGAGACCGGCGCCCAGCGGGGCGGCGAGGGAGCCGACGGACAGGGAGCTGACGGCCGGGGCGGCGAGGGCGGCGGGCGGCTCGTGACCGGCCCTGGCGTGCTGCTGGTCTGGCTGTACGGCGTGATGTCGGTCGGCGCGGTGTCCCGCTCCGTCTACCAGATCGCCACCGAGTTCGACCGGGCGCCGCTCGCGTACAGCCTGTCGGCGGTGGCCGCCGTGGTGTACGCCTTCATCACGTACACCCTGGTCCGCGGCGGCGAGACGGCCCGCAGGGCGGCGCTGGTGTGCTGCGCAGCCGAGCTGGTGGGCGTGCTGACGGTCGGCACCTGGACGCTGGCCGACCCCTCGGCCTTCCCGGACGCGACCGTATGGTCCGACTACGGCTACGGCTACCTCTTCATCCCGGTGCTGCTGCCGCTGTCCGGCATCTGGTGGTTGCGCCGCTCGCGCGGCGCGCGCACCTCGTAGTCCGGGGACCGCTGCCCGAGCCTCAAGGGCTCAGGCGGCGGCCTTCTCCAGGGTGACCAGGGTGAGCCGGGGGCCGACCTCGCGGGTGTCGACCTGGGCGTAGCCCTTGCTGCGGTAGAGCCGCAGGTTGCCCTCGCTGCGGTGGCCGGTGAAGAGCTGGAAGCGCTTGGCGGCGGGCGCGGGCTCACCGGCGAAGTGGCTCTCGATGGCGTCGAGGAGACGGCCGCCGATGCCGTGGCGCTGCATCCGGGGGTGCACGACGAGCTTGGCGATCCGCACGGTGCCGTCCTCGTCGAGCCGGCCACGGACGGAGGCGACGATCTCGTCGCCGAGCCGGGCGACGAAGCCGCTGCCCTCGGCGAGCTCGCCGCGCAGCGCGTCGAGCGACTGGGTGAGCGGCTCGATCGACCAGTCCTGGTAGATCTCGGCCTCGCGCTGGTAGCAGAGGTACTGCAGCTTGAGGATGCTCTCCGCATCCTGCGCCGCGTCCGCCGCTGAGATGGTCACGCTCATGCCCATGTGCGCATGCCTCCCGCTCATCTGGTCCGCCGTCGGTTTACGGCACCCTTCCCCGTGCGCCGGGGACGGGAACCTCCGCAGCCAGCATTCTGCGCAGGCATCCCAGGCAACGGGAACGCATCGGCCCCAGACTCCCCTGTGAGATACCCAACGCTCCTGCGATTTCTCGGTAGGTGGGGTCGTCCGGGTGCAGCATCGCGGTCAGCAGCCGGGGGCAGTGGCCCGGGGTGCGGCGGACGGCGGCGCGCAGGGTGCGGCGGCGTTCGGCGACCAGGACGTGGTCCTCGGCCGACGCCTGGGCGGGGGCGGCGGGACGGCCGTGGACGTCGGGTTCGCCGTGGTACGGGCGTTCGCGGGCGGACGCCCGGCGGGCCCTGCGGGCTTCGGCGCGGACGGCCCGGCGCAGCCAGTCGGCGGGGCGGGCGGGCAGGTCGTCGGCCCGCAGCCGCTCCAGGAGCCGCAGCCAGACGGCCTGTTCGAGGTCGCCCGCGTCGACCCCGGCGGCCGGTGCCTCGGCGCGGGACTCGGCGGCGAGGAGCGGGGTGAGGGTGGCGAGCAGCGCCTCGGGGGCGGGGCTCGCGGCGCGCTCGGGGTGTTCGGCGTGCTCGGGGTGCTCGCTGGGTTCGCTGGGTTCGCTGGGCTCGGGGGTCATGCCCGCGACGATGCGGGGCGGTGGGGGCGCGGTTGCGGAGGTGGCGGGAATCCACCCGGTCGGGGGTACGAGTGGGGCGGGGCGGGTTGGATCCAGGATCCGAGAGGTCGGATCCGGGATCGGGATCCGGGATCCAATCTCCGATCTATCGGATCCCGGACGTTGGATCCAAGATGTTGGATCCAGAAGGCCGGATCCGGGATCCCGGACGTTGGATCCAGAAGGCCGGATCCGGGAGGCCGGATCACGGATCCAGGATGTTGGATCCCGGACATTGGATCGAACCGAGATCCAGGCTGGATCCGACATCCGATCTATAGGATCCCGGACATTGGATCCAACCCGCCCCGCCAGCCCCGCCCCCGCCTCAGCGGTCGCGGAAGTCCGCCGCCGCCAGCAGTGCCGTGTCCGCGTTGTCGGAGAAGATGCCGTCGATCCCCGTCTCGAAGAACCGCTTCAGCGCGCCGAAGGCGTCGCCGTACGCGTTCGGGTCGGTCCCCCGCCGGTACTCCGCCGGGAGGAACGCGTTCTCGTTGCGCTGGGTGTACGGGTGCAGGATCAGGCCCTGCGCGTGGGCGTCGCGGACCAGGGTGGTCTCGGTGCCCAGGCGGCCGTCGGCGGTGCGCGGCAGGATCAGGTCGATGGTGGGGCCGATGCCCTGCGCGTACGAGGCGATCCAGCGCAGCCCCGCGGGCTTGACCAGGTCGGTCACCGTGCGCGGGTCGCCCGCCTCGACGAAGTCCCAGGGGCGGGTGCCCGCGGCGGAGAGCAGCACCACGCCGGGGGTGTCGACGAGCCGGGCGAGCCGCTGGATGCTGCTGGGCTCGAAGGACTGCAGGAAGACGGCCGAGTCGGCGCGGTGGCGGCCGTAGCGGCGCAGCAGCCGGGCGACGCGCTCCTCCAGGCCGAGGCCGAGGGCGCGGAAGTAGCTGGGGTGCTTGGTCTCGACGTACAGCCAGACCGGGCGGCCCCGGCGGCGGCCCTCCTGCTCGGCCCAGCGCAGCACCTCCTCGAAGGTGGGCACGGCCCAGCGGCCGTCGTAGAGGGTGTTCTCCTGGCGGGTGGCCGGAATGCGCTCCTTGGCGCGCAGGGTCTTCAGCTCGGCGAGCGTGAAGTCCTCGGTGAACCAGCCGGTGAGGGCGACGCCGTCGACGGTCTTGGTGGTGCGGCGGGAGGCGAACTCGGGGTGGTCGGCGACGTCGGTGGTGCCGCCGATCTCGTTCTCGTGGCGGCACACCAGGTGCCCGTCCTTGGTGGGGACGAGGTCCTGCTCGACGATGTCGGCGCCGAGGTCGAGGGCGAGCTGGTAGGAGCCGAGGGTGTGCTCGGGGCGGTAGCCGCTGGCGCCGCGGTGGCCGATGACGGTGGGGACGGGCAGCCCGTGGTGCCCGTGGCCGTGACCGTGGCCCTTGGCGGACTGCCGGGGGACGGCGTCGGGGGCGACGGCCGACTGGACGGCCTGCGCGGTGCCGGCGGCCAGCACGGTGGAGCCACCGAGGACGGCGGCGCCGGCCGCGCCGAGGACCGCGCGGCGGGCCGGGGTCGGACGCTCAGGCTGTGTCATGAACACTCCTTGGGTGTGATGTCCCGCACCTGTCAACTGACTCCCCGACGCTAGACACTCCGCCCCTCCGTGCGGCGGACCTGGGCCTAACACGGCGGAAACACACGTCAACACGGCGTATCCACTCCGTGAACCCGATGTGCGACGGGGCGTGACCCGCGAGTATCGTCGCCACCTGCACCGTCGGCTCCCGAGAGCCGCCCGCCCGACACCGGAGGAACCGTTGTCCCGTCCAGCGATCATGAAGGCCACTCTGGGCCCGGTCCTGCGCCTCATGTTCCGCCCCCGTGTCGAGGGCGCCGAGAACATCCCCGGCACCGGGCCGGTGATCCTCGCGGGCAATCACCTGACCTTCATCGACTCGATGATCATGCCGATCTGCCTGGACCGTCAGGTGTTCTTCATCGGCAAGGACGAGTACGTGACGGGCAAGGGCTTCAAGGGCCGCCTGATGGCCTGGTTCTTCACCAGCGTCGGCATGATCCCGGTCGACCGGGACGGCGGCCGCGGCGGTGTCGCGGCCCTGATGACCGGCCGCCGGGTGCTGGAGGAGGGCAAGATCTTCTCGATCTACCCGGAGGGCACCCGCTCCCCCGACGGCCGCCTCTACCGCGGCCGCACCGGCATCGCCCGGCTGACCCTGATGACCGGCGCGCCGGTGGTCCCGTTCGCGATGATCGGCACCGACAAGCTCCAGCCGGGCGGCGCGGGCTTCCCGCGCCCGGGCCGGGTGACGGTCCGCTTCGGCGAGCCGATGGAGTTCTCGCGCTACGACGGCATGGACCGCGACCGGTATGTGCTGCGCGCGGTGACGGACTCGGTGATGGCGGAGGTCATGCGGCTGTCCGGTCAGGAGTACGTGGACATGTACGCCACCAAGGCGAAGGCCGCGTAGACCCGGCGCTGCCCCGCTCCCCCGTATACGGCGAAGGGCGCCCTCCGGAGATCGGATCTCCGGAGGGCGCCCTTCGTGGATGTCGCCGCGTCAGTGCTCGACGCCGTCCGCCAGCTTCTGGCCGCGCAGCAGGAACCACGCCGCGACCGCGGTCGCGAGCAGCACCGCCGCGCCGATGCCGGCGGCGATCCGCAGGCCGTCGACGAACGCGACCTGGGCGGCCGAGACCAGTGCCTCGGCCTGCGCCGGGGCCAGGCCCGCGGCGGATTCGACGGCGCCGCCCAGCGAGTCGTGGGCCGCGGCGGCGGTCTCCGCCGGGATGCCCGCCGGGGTCGGGAAGTCCCGGTAGACGCCGGTCACGATGGAGCCGAGGAGCGCGATGCCGAGCGCCGCGCCCAGCTCGTACGCCGTCTCGGAGACGGCCGACGCCGAACCGGCCTGCTCCTTGGGGACGCTGGACAGGATCACGTCGGCGGTGACGGTGAACGCGAAGCCCGCGCCGATGCCGACGACGAGGAGGCTCGCGCCGAGCAGCGGGTAGCCGGTGGTCTGGCTGAGGGTGGTCAGCGCCGCGAGGGCGAGACCGATGGCGGCCAGACCGCCCGAGACCACCGCGCGCACCGAGAACCGGCGGGCGACATGACCGGCGATCAGACCGGCCGTCACGGCGCCGACGGCGGCGGGCAGTTCGGCGAGTCCGGCCTCAAGGGGCTGGCGGCCCTGGACCAGTTGGAGGAACTGGGACAGGAAGAACACCAGTCCGGACAGACCGAGAATCGTCAGCAGGTCGGCGAGGACCGCGCCGGAGAAGCCGCGGTTGCGGAACAGGCTCATGTCCAGGAGCGGTGCCGGGAGCTTGAGCTGACGGCGGATGAACCAGGTCAGACCGAGCACACCGGCGGCGGCCGCGAGGCCGACCTGGACGGTGAGGCCGTGGGAGGCCAGCTCCTTGATCGCGTAGACGACGCCGATCATGCCGATGAGGGAGAGACCGACGCTGGGCAGGTCCCACGGGCCCGGGTTCGGGTTCTTCGACTCGGGGATCATCTTGGCGCCGACCAGGACCAGGACGGCCATCACGGGCAGGTTGATGAGGAAGACCGAGCCCCACCAGAAGTGTTCGAGCAGGAAGCCTCCGACGACCGGACCGACGGCGGCACCGGCCGAGGCCATGGCGCCCCAGATGCCGATGGCGAGGCTGCGCTCGCGCGGGTCGTGGAACAGGTTCCGGATCAGCGCCAGGGTGGACGGCATCAGCGTGGCACCGGCGACACCGAGCAGGGCGCGGGCCAGGATCATCATCTCGGGGGTGGTCGCGTACGCGTTCAGGACCGAGACGGCGCCGAACGCGACGGCACCGATCAGCAGCAGCTTCTTGCGGCCGATGCGGTCGCCGAGGCTGCCCATGGAGACCAGCAGACCGGCGATGACGAACGAATAGACGTCGCCGATCCACAGCAGCTGTGAGCCGGAGGGCTTCAGGTCCTCGGAGAGGAACGGTGTCGCCAGGCCGAGCACCGTGGCGTCGACCGCCACGAGCAGCACGGCCAGGACGAGCACGGCGAGGGCGAGCCACCGGCCGGGACGGCGCACGCCCCCGGTATGGCTCTCGTGCTTGACGGTGTCGGTGATCACTTCTCCACGCTCCTGCGTGCTCCGCCGAGCAGCAACTCGGCGATCATGTACTGAAAGTCCTTGGCGGCGACCCGCCCGTCCGCGACGGCCCAGGCTCCCGAGCCGATCAGGCCGTAGAAGGCCTCGCTGAGCCAGGCGGGGGTCAGGTCGATCCGGAAGACGCCCTCTTCCTGGCCGCGCCGGAAGAGTCCGGCGATCCGGGCGTCGAGCCGGGCCCAGCCCTCGTTCTGCTGGTCACCCTCGAACAGCTGGTTCTCGGTGACGAGGAACGCGAGCAGCGGGGCGACCGGCTCCGAGGCGCCGATGAGCCGTCGTACGGCTTCGTCGGCGGGCCCGTCGTCGATCCGGGCCGCCTCCAGGGCGGCCTCGGTCTCCTCGATGCACATCTGCTCCAGCGCGCGCACGAGCGCGTCCCGCCCGGCGAAGTGCCGGTGCAGGGTGGCCCGCCCGATCCCGGCGGCCCGCGCGACCTCGTCCATGGTGGCGGTCGCCTTGCGGGAGAGCAGGGCTGCGGCGGTGCGGAGCACTTGGGTGCGATCGACTGACATGAGACAACCATACCCCACATGAGACATCAATGTCTCATTCGAAATTTCGATGCCTCATCCGAGGCGGACAGGAATGCTGTGAACATGACGAATTCGCCCGAGCCGTCCGAACGGCACGAACGACACGAGCGGCGCAAGCCGCTGCTGCTGATCGACGTGGACGGGCCGCTGAACCCCTACGCGGCGCAGCCCGAGCGCCGGCCCGCCGGATATCTCACGCACCGGATGGCCCCGACCGCCTGGACCGGCGCCCGGCCGCTGCGGGTGTGGCTGAACCCGGAGCACGGGGCGGAGCTGCGCGCGCTGGCGGAGGTGTACGAGCTGGTGTGGGCGACCACCTGGAAGGGCGAGGCCAATGAGTGGATCGGGCCGCCGCTCGGGCTGCCGGAGCTGCCGTTCATCGACTGGCCCCAGATGCACGGAAAGGCCCCTCGCGGGACCTTCTGGAAGACGCAGTACATCCTGGAGTACGCGGCCGGGCGGCCGTTCGCCTGGATCGACGACGACATCACGGCGTACGACCACGAGTACGTGGAGCGGAACCACCTCGCCGCCGCCCTGCTGCTGCGCGTCGACGAGCGGATCGGACTGCTCCGACCGGACTTCGACGCGCTCGCGGACTGGGCGGCGGCGCGGTGATCGTACGGGGTGGCGCTGGGCGGCGTTAGGCCGTGGGCTGCTTCGCGGTGGCCCAGGCGTGCTGGATGACCAGGTCCGCCTTGAGCTCGACCAGCTGGGCGGCGACCGCCGAGGGGGCGGTGCCGCCGCGGCCGTCGCGGGAGGCGAGGGCGCCGGGGACGTTCAGGACGGTGCGGACCTCGGGGGTGAGGTGCTCGGAGATCTTGGCGAACTGCTCGTCGGTCAGCTCGTCCAGCTCCTTGCCCTCCCCCTCGGCGACCTTGACGCACTCGCCGGCCACCTCGTGCGCCACCCGGAACGGCACGCCCTGCTTGACCAGCCACTCGGCGATGTCGGTGGCGAGCGAGAACCCGGCCGGGGCCAGCTCCTCCATCCGCTCCCGGTTGACCGTGAGCGTCGCCATCATGCCGGTGAAGGCGGGCAGCAGGACCTCCAGCTGGTCGCAGGAGTCGAAGACCGGCTCCTTGTCCTCCTGGAGGTCGCGGTTGTAGGCGAGCGGGAGCGCCTTCAGGGTCGCCATCAGGCCGGACAGGTTGCCGATGAGACGGCCGGACTTGCCCCGGGCGAGCTCGGCGATGTCCGGGTTCTTCTTCTGCGGCATGATCGACGAGCCGGTGGAGAAGGCGTCGTGGAGGGTCACGAAGGAGAACTCCTTCGTGTTCCAGATGATGATCTCCTCGGCGATCCGGGACAGGTTGACGCCGATCATCGCGGTGATGAAGGCGAACTCGGCGACGAAGTCGCGCGAGGCCGTGCCGTCGATCGAGTTGCCCGCCGAGCCCCGCTCGAAGCCGAGGTCCTTGGCGACCGCCTGCGGGTCGAGGCCGAGCGAGGAACCGGCGAGCGCGCCGGAGCCGTACGGCGAGACGGCCGTCCTGGTGTCCCACTGCCGCAGCCGCTCGGCGTCCCGGGAGAACGCCTGGACGTGGGCGAGCATGTGGTGGGCGAAGAGCACCGGCTGGGCGTGCTGGAGGTGGGTGCGGCCCGGCATGGCGACCGCCGGGTGCGCCTCGGCGAGGCCGACCAGGGCGTCCTGGAGCTCGGCGATCAGGCCGCCGATGATCCGGGCGTGGTCGCGCAGGTACATCCGGAAGAGGGTGGCGACCTGGTCGTTGCGGGACCGGCCGGCCCGCAGCTTGCCGCCGAGGTCGGCGCCGAGGCGTTCGAGCAGGCCGCGCTCCAGGGCGGTGTGCACGTCCTCGTCGGCGATGGTGCCGGTGAAGGAGCCGTCGGCGACGTCGGCCGCGAGCCGGTCGAGACCGGCCAGCATCCGGGTCAGCTCGTCGGCGGTGAGGAGCCCGGCCTGGTGCAGCACGCGCGCGTGGGCGCGGGAACCGGCGATGTCGTACGGCGCGAGACGCCAGTCGAAGTGGACGGACGCGGACAGCTTCGCCAGGGCCTCGGCGGGACCGTCGGCGAACCGGCCGCCCCAGAGCCGGACGTCACCGTTGTTGCTGCTCAACTCTGTGCTCCTCGGAACAGTGTCGGGATGTGCGACCGCCTCCCCCACTCGCATGCGGACACCCGCATACGGACGAGGGAGGCGGCTTGCTCAACGCGCGGGGGTCAGCCCAGGTCGCGCTTGGCCGCGATCTTCGCGGAGAGGGCGAAGATGTCGATGAAGCCCTGCGCCTTCGACTGGTCGAAGGTGTCGCCGGTGTCGTAGGTCGCCAGGTTGAAGTCGTACAGCGCCTCGGCGGACTTCCGGCCGGTGACGACCGCGCGGCCGCCGTGCAGGGTCATCCGGATGTCGCCGGTGACGTGCTGGTTGGCCTCCTGGATGAAGCCGTCCAGGGCGCGCTTGAGCGGCGAGAACCACAGGCCGTCGTAGACCAGCTCGCCCCAGCGCTGCTCGACCTGCCGCTTGTAGCGGGCCAGCTCGCGCTCGACGGTGACGTTCTCCAGCTCCTGGTGGGCGGTGATCAGGGCGATCGCGCCGGGAGCCTCGTACACCTCGCGGGACTTGATGCCGACGAGACGGTCCTCGACGATGTCGATCCGGCCGATGCCCTGGGCGCCGGCGCGCTCGTTGAGCTGCTGGATCGCCTGGAGGACGGTGACCTGCTTGCCGTCGATGGCGACCGGGACGCCCTCCTTGAAGGAGATGACGACCTCGTCGGCCTCGCGGGCCGCCGCCGGGTTCTGGGTGTACTCGTAGATGTCCTCGATCGGGGCGTTCCAGATGTCTTCCAGGAAGCCGGTCTCGATGGCCCGGCCGAAGACGTTCTGGTCGATCGAGTACGGGGACTTCTTGCTGGTCGCGATCGGCAGATCGGCCTTCTCGGCGAAGGCGATGGCCTTGTCGCGGGTCATCGCGTAGTCACGGACCGGCGCGATGCACTTGAGGTCGGGGCCGAGGGCCTGGATGCCGGCCTCGAAGCGGACCTGGTCGTTGCCCTTGCCGGTGCAGCCGTGGGCGACGATCGAGGCGCCGTGCTTGTGGGCGGCGGCGACGAGGTGCTTGACGATGGCCGGCCGGGAGAGCGCCGAGACCAGCGGGTAGCGGTCCATGTAGAGGGCGTTGGCCTTGATCGCCGGGAGGCAGTATTCCTCGGCGAACTCGTCCTTGGCGTCCGCGACCTCGGCCTCGACCGCACCGCAGGCGAGCGCGCGCTTGCGGATGACGTCCAGGTCCTCGCCGCCCTGGCCGACGTCCACGGCGACAGCGATGACCTCGGCACCGGTCTCCTCGGCGATCCAGCCGATGGCGACGGAGGTGTCCAGGCCGCCCGAGTAGGCGAGTACGACGCGCTCGGTCACGGGGGTTCTCCTTACCTTGCAACCTTGCAACCACTGATGGGTATAACTATGCAGTCCTCTGCATGTTTTGTCAACGGGCCTCCGGAGGCCGCGCTGACGCCGGAGAGGGTGTTCCGGGTGTTCATGGGCCGGGCTTCTACGCTCGGCCCATGAACACCCGGAACACCCGGAGTACCCGGAGCGCCCTGGACCAGTCGGTCGAGCTGCTGGCCTACGGCAGCTCGCCCGTCGACGCCGTCGACGCCGTCGACGCGCGCGACCCGGGCGTCTGGATCGCCCTGGAGCGGCGGATCCGTGACGCGGTCCGGTACGGGGACCTGGCCCGGGGCCGGTACGGCGCCTCGCCGCGCGGCGACGACCCGCTTCCCGGTCCGGTCGGCGAGGGACACCTCGTCCTCGCGCTCTGCGACCCCTACGGCCGGATCCGCGAGGCGGCGCTCGGCGCGGCCGCCGACCGGCCCGCGCTGTATCCGCTGGTCGCGATCCGCGCCACCGACTGGGTCCCGGCGGTACGCGCGCGGGCCCTGGCGGTGCTCGCCGAGGCGCTGCCCCGGGCGAGCGCGGAGGCGCTCGACCGGACCGCCCCGGTGCTGCTGCGGCTCGGCGGCCGGCTGCGCGGCGACGCGGCGACCGCTCTGCTCGACGACCTGCTGGCCACCCGCCCGCCCGCGACGGTCAGGGCGCTGCTCGGGCACGACGACCGGCCGATCCGGCGGCTCGCGCTCGACGTCTGTGTGCGGCGCGGGCTGCTCCTGTACGACCGGTCGGGGATCGTGCGGGCCTGTGCCCGTTGGGTCCTGCGCCAGGACGGGCGGGATCCGGTGGCCCTGTACCGGGCGGCCTGCGCGGACCCGGCGACCGTGCCCGGGTGGGCGCCGCTCGGGCTCGCCGAGTGCGGGGCGGCGGGTGGCGGCCTGGCCGTGGTGCGGGAGTTGACCGGGCACGCCAGGCCGGAGGTGCGGACCGCCGCCGTGGTGGGGCTGCGAGTGCTGGCGGACCGGGACACCGGGCGGCTGCTCGCGCTGCTCGACGATCCCGCGCCCGCCGTCGTACGCGAGGCCGCACGGTCCCTGACGGCCCTCGCCGACCGGCTGCCGGAGGCGGAACTGGTGCGCCGCACCGGCCCGGAGCACGCCCCGCACACCCGGGCACGGGCGCTGCGGCTGCTGCGCGCGGTCAGAGCAGAATGAGCCCATGGGAAAAACACATGAACGTATCGACGGACGTCTCCGCGCCTTCATCGAGGCCCAGCCCATCTTCTTCACCGCGACCGCCCCGCTCGACGGCGACGGCACCATCAACCTCTCCCCCAAGGGGCTGACCGGTTCCTTCGCCGTCATCGACGAACACACCGTCGCCTACCTGGACTTCGCGGGCTCGAACGCGGAGACCGTGGCGCACCTGCGGGAGAACGGCCGGATCACGCTCATGTGGTGCGCCTTCCAGGGGCCGCCGAACATCGTCCGGGTGCACGGGCAGGGCGAGCCGGTGTTCCGGGACGACCCACGCTGGGCCGAACTGCTCGGGCACTTCCCCGGGATCGAGCCGGAGCCGCACGGGCTGCGCGCGATCATCGTGGTGCGGGCCGAGCTCGTCCGGGACACCTGCGGGTACGCGGTGCCGTTCATGACGTACGACGAGGACCGGGACCTGCACCAGAAGCGCTTCGCCCGGGAGGACGACGCCTCGCTCTCCGCGTACTTCGATAAGAAGGACCACATCGCGGCCAGCATCGACGGACTGCCGGGGCTCCCGCTGCCGCTGCCGCCGCTCCCCCGCACCGCCCCGTAGCGCCAGGTCGGGTCCCGCTCCGCCGGACGGCCGCCAGCCGTGGCGGGGCCGGCGCGCCGCTCGTAGCGTCGCGCCATGCGGACCCTTCTCGCGCTCGGCGCGGCACTGCTCTCGCTCCTCCAGACACCGGCACCCGCCGCGCCCGCCGCGCCGCCGGTGCCCCTTCCCGCGCGGATGGCGGACACCGGCGGCGGCAGCCAGCTGATCACCGCCGAGGCGGCGGGCCTCGGTTCCACCACCGGCACGGTGACCTGGTGGGAGCGCCGTTCCGGGACCTGGGTGCGGGCCGGGTCCGCGCCCGCGCGGTTCGGGGCGAAGGGGCTCGCGGAGGGGCGGACCAGGCGGCAGGGCACGAACACCACGCCGACCGGTCTGTACGACCTGCCGTACGCGTTCGGGATCCGGCCCGCCCCGGCCGGGACCGCGTACCGCTACGCCCGGGTGACCGCCCGCTCCTGGTGGTGCCAGGACAACGCCTCGGGCGCGTACAACCGCTGGGTGGAGGGGCTGCCGAAGGACTGCCGGGCGGCCGAGGCGGAACGGCTCGCCGACTACCGGTCGCAGTACGCGCACGCCCTGGTGATCGGTTTCAACTACGACCGGCCGGTGCGCGGGCGCGGCGCCGGGATCTTTCTGCACGTGAACGGTGCCGGGGCGACCGCCGGGTGCGTGTCCGTGCCCGCGGCGGGGGGGGGGGGGGGGCGGGGGGGGGGGGGGGCCGGGCCGCCCCCCCCCCCCCCGGGGGGGCCCCCGGGGGGGGCGCCCGCGCTCACCCGGGACGGCCGGGGCCGGTGCACCGGCACCGGCCCCCCC
>NZ_JBIVFL010000004.1:229276-256473 GCF_044748125.1 Streptomyces sp. NPDC090025
GGGGGGGCGGGCTTTTTTGTCACGGGCCCGGGGCGGGGGGCACCCGGGGGGGGTGTGGCTGGGCCCGCGGGGGCTATGCCACTTTGCCGGGGGGGGGGGGCCCCGGCGCATCGCCCGCACATCGCGGTCGGTACCCGTGGCGGGCCGACCGCGATCACCGGCTACTGACGGCGCTGTTCCACGGACACGGACACGCCCTAGCGTTCCTTCTGCGCGAGGCGCAGCAGGTGGTCCGCGAGGGCCTGGCCGCCGGCCGGGTCGCGGGAGATGAGCAGCAGCGTGTCGTCGCCCGCGATGGTGCCGAGGATGGCGTTCAGTTCGGCCTGGTCGATGGCCGACGCGAGGAACTGGGCGGCGCCCGGCGGGGTGCGGAGCACCACCAGGTTGGCCGACGCCTCGGCCGAGATCAGCAGTTCACCGGAGAGGCGGCGCATCCGCTCCTCCTTGGCGGACTCGCCGAGCGGGGCCTGCGGGGTGCGGAAGCCGCCCTCGCTGGGCACGGCGTAGATCAGTTCGCCGCCGGTGTTGCGGATCTTGACCGCGCCGAGCTCGTCGAGGTCGCGGGAGAGCGTCGCCTGGGTGACGCTCAGCCCGTCGTCGGCGAGCAGTTTGGCCAGCTGGCTCTGCGAGCGCACCGGCTGCCGGTTGAGGATGTCGACGATCCTGCGGTGGCGTGCGGTGCGGGTCTGCGGAACGGACGGCCCGGCGTGGTCGTGGTCCTGCGCGTCGGTCATCGTCGTCTCATTCTCCGGTTCGTCCTTACCCGTGCACCTCGTCGAGGACGCCGGGCAGGGCCCCGAGGAACGTGTCCACCTCGGCGTCTCCGATGACGAGCGGCGGCATGAGCCGTACGACATCGGGGGCGGGCGCGTTCACCAGGAGACCGGCGTCCTGAGCCGCCTGCTGCACCTGGGGTGCGAGGGACTCCGTGAGCACGATACCCAGCAGGAGGCCGGAGCCACGGACGTGGGAGACCAGCGGGTGCCCCAGCGCCTCGATTCCGGCCCTCAGCCGCTCGCCGAGACGCTTCACCTCGTCGAGCGTCCCGTCGGCGCCGAGGGTGTCCAGAACGGCGAGTCCGGCGGCGCAGGCGACCGGGTTGCCGCCGAAGGTGGTGCCGTGGTGGCCGGGCGTGAACAGCTCGGCGGCCGGGCCGAAGGCGACGGTGGCGCCGAGCGGCAGACCGCCGCCGAGGCCCTTGGCGAGGGTGACGATGTCGGGGGTGACGTCCTCGTGGGCCTGGTGCTCGAACCAGGTCCCGGTGCGGCCGACGCCGGTCTGCACCTCGTCGAGGACGAGCAGGGTGCCGGTGGCGCGGGTGATCTCGCGGGCGGCGGTCAGATAGCCGGGGGGCGGCACGACGACGCCGTTCTCGCCCTGGATGGGCTCGATGACGACGAGGGCGGTGTCCTCGGTGACGGCGGCGCGCAGCGCGTCGGCGTCGCCGTACGGGACGTGGGTGACGTCGCCGGGCAGCGGCAGGAACGGGGTCTGCTTGCCGGGCTGGCCGGTGAGCGCGAGGGCGCCCATGGTGCGGCCGTGGAAGCCGCCGGTGGTGGCGACCATGTGGCGGCGGCCGGTGAGCCGGCCGAGCTTGAAGGCGGCTTCGTTGGCCTCGGCGCCGGAGTTGCAGAAGAACACCCTGCCGGGGCGGCCGAAGAGCTGCAGGAGCCGTTCGGCGAGGGCGACCGGGGGTTCGGCGACGAACAGGTTGGAGACGTGGCCGAGGGAACCGATCTGCCGGGAGACGGCCTCGACGACGGCCGGGTGGGCATGGCCGAGGGCGTTGACCGCGATGCCGCCGACGAAGTCGAGGTACGCGGTGCCCTCGGCGTCCCAGACGGTGGCGCCCGCGCCGCGGACCAGCGGCAGCCGGGGGGTGCCGTAGTTGTCCATCAGGGCGCCTTGCCAGCGCTCGGTGAGCGCGGCGTTGCCGGTGACGGTGCCGTGATCGGCACTGTGGCCGGTGCCGTGATCGGTTCCGGTTCCGTTGCCGGTTCCGATTCCGTGATCGGTTCCGCTTCCGGTTCCGTTGCCGGTGCTGAGCTGGGTCACTTTCCGTCCCCCGTCCTCTGGTCGGGCACGACCATGGTGCCGATGCCCTCGTCGGTGAAGATCTCCAGCAGGATCGAGTGCTGGACCCGGCCGTCGATGACACGGGCGGTGTTGACGCCGTTGCGGACGGCGTGGAGGCAGCCCTGCATCTTCGGGACCATGCCGCTGGACAGCTCGGGCAGCAGCTTCTCCAGCTCGGTCGCGGTGAGGCGGCTGATCACCTCGTCGCTGTTCGGCCAGTCCTCGTAGAGGCCCTCGACGTCCGTGAGGACCATCAGGGTTTCGGCGCCCAGCGCCGCAGCGAGTGCCGCAGCCGCCGTATCAGCATTGACGTTGTAGACATGGTCGTCGTCCTGGGAGCGGGCGATGGAGGAGATGACGGGGATCCGGCCGTCGTCGAGGAGGGCCCGGACGGCGCCGGTGTCGATGGCGGTGATCTCGCCGACCCGGCCGATGTCGACGGGCTCGCCGCCGATCACCGGCTGGTGCTTGACGGCGGTGATGGTGTGGGCGTCCTCGCCGGTGAGGCCGACGGCGAGCGGGCCGTGCCGGTTGAGCAGGCCGACGAGCTCGCGCTGCACCTGTCCGGCGAGCACCATGCGGACCACGTCCATGGCCTCGGGGGTGGTGACCCGGAGGCCGGCCTTGAACTCGCTGACCAGTCCTGCCTGGTCGAGGGCGGCACTGATCTGGGGGCCGCCGCCGTGCACGACGACGGGGCGCAGCCCGGCGTGCCGCAGGAACACCACGTCCTGCGCGAAGGCGGCCTTCAGCTCGTCGTTCACCATGGCGTTGCCGCCGAACTTGATGACGACGGTCTTCCCGTGGTGGCGGGTCAGCCAGGGCAGCGCCTCGGTCAACGTCTGGGCCTTAGGGAGGGCGGTGTGCTTCCGCGGTGCGTTGCTCATGACGAGTAGGCGCTGTTCTCGTGGACGTAGTCGGCGGTCAGGTCGTTGGCCCAGATCACGGCAGACGCGGATCCGGCGGCGAGGTCGGCGGTGATGACGACCTCGCGGAAGCGCATGTCGACCAGGTCCCGGTCGTCGCCGACGGAGCCGTTCTTGCACACCCAGACGCCGTTGATGGCGACGTTGAGCGCGTCGGGCTCGAAGGCGGCGGCGGTGGTGCCGATCGCGGACAGCACCCGGCCCCAGTTGGGGTCCTCGCCGTGGATGGCGCACTTGAGGAGGTTGTTGCGGGCGATGGAGCGGCCGACCTCGACGGCGTCGTCCTCGGTGGCCGCGTTGATCACCTCGATGCGGATGTCCTTGCTGGCGCCCTCGGCGTCGCCGATCAGCTGGCGGGCCAGGTCGGCGCACACCTCCTGGACGGCGGCGGCGAACTCGTCGTCGGCGGGGGTGACGGCGGCCGCGCCGGAGGCGAGGAGCAGCACGGTGTCGTTGGTGGACATGCAGCCGTCGGAGTCGACCCGGTCGAAGGTGAGCCGGGTGGCGTGCCGCAGGGCGCCGTCGAGGGTCTTGGCGTCGACGTCGGCGTCGGTGGTGAGGACGACGAGCATGGTGGCGAGGCCGGGGGCGAGCATGCCCGCGCCCTTGGCCATGCCGCCGACGGTCCAGCCGTCCCGGGAGGCGACCGCCGTCTTGTGCACGGTGTCGGTGGTCTTGATGGCGATGGCGGCCTTCTCGCCGCCGTGCTCGGACAGCTCGGCCGCGGCCTTCTCGACGCCGGGCAGCAGCTTGTCCATGGGGAGCAGGACGCCGATGAGGCCGGTGGAGGCGACGGCGACCTCGCCCGCGCCGATGGCCAGCACGTCGGCGGCCTTCTCGGCGGTGGCGTGGGTGTCCTGGAAGCCCTGCGGGCCGGTGCAGGCGTTGGCGCCGCCGGAGTTCAGGACGACCGCGGTCAGTTCGCCGTCGGCGAGGACCTGCTGGGACCAGAGCACGGGGGCGGCCTTGACGCGGTTGGAGGTGAAGACTCCCGCGGCGGCGCGGCGCGGCCCGGTGTTGACCACGAGGGCCAGGTCCGGGTTGCCGTTGGCCTTGATCCCGGCCGCGATGCCCGCGGCCGTGAATCCCTTCGCTGCGGTGACGCTCATGGAGCGACTCCAATCGTGGAAAGTCCGGTCTCCTCGGCGAATCCGAGGGCGATGTTCATGCTCTGCACCGCGCCGCCGGCGGTGCCCTTGGTGAGGTTGTCGATGGCGCTGATGGCGATGATCCGGTTCGTGGACGGGTCGTGGGCGACCTGGATCTGAACGGCGTTGGAACCGTAGACGGAGGCCGTGGCGGGCCACTGCCCCTCGGGCAGCAGGTGGACGAACGGCTCGTCCGCGAACGCCTTCGCGTAGGCGGTGCGCAGGGTGTCCGCGGTGACGCCCGGGCGGGCGGCGGCGGAGCAGGTGGCGAGGATGCCGCGGGGCATCGGCGCCAGGGTGGGGGTGAAGGAGACGGCGACCCGTTCCCCGGCGGCGGCGCTGAGGTTCTGGATCATCTCCGGGGTGTGCCGGTGGCCGCCGCCGACGCCGTACGGGGTCATGTTGCCCATGACCTCGCTGCCGAGCAGGTGCGGCTTGGCGGCCTTGCCCGCGCCGGAGGTGCCGGACGCGGCGACGATGACCGCCTCCGGCTCGGCGAGCCCTTCGGCGTACGCCGGGAAGAGCGCGAGCGAGACGGCGGTGGGGTAGCAACCGGGCACCGCGATGCGCTTGGACCCCTCCAGCGCGGCGCGGGCGCCCGGCAGTTCGGGCAGGCCGTACGGCCAGGTGCCGGCGTGCGGGGAGCCGTAGAAGGTCTCCCAGTCGGCCGGGTCCGCGAGCCGGAAGTCGGCGCCCATGTCGACGACCAGGGTGTCCGGGCCGAGCTGTTCGGCGACGGCGGCGGACTGGCCGTGCGGCAGGGCGAGGAAGACGACGTCGTGCCCGGCGAGGGCGTCGGCGGTGGTCTCGGTCAGGACCCGGTCGGCGAGCGGCAGCAGGTGGGGCTGCAGCCCGCCGAGGCGCTGACCGGCGTTGGAATGGCCGGTCAGGGCGCCGATCTCGACCTGCGGGTGGGCGAGGAGCAGGCGCAGCAGTTCCCCGCCCGCGTATCCGCTCGCACCCGCGACTGCCGCTCGTACCGTCATCGAAAACCCTCCTCATGGATGGCATGACTATACGCATGCCCGCAGTTTTATGCAATGAGCCCCGAGGGGCGCCGGATGCCGTCACCGCCCGGAGGGACGAGGCCCGGGCCGAGGTACGTCACAAAAACGCGGGTCACGGCGTCATCCCACGGGAACAACCGTGACAGCCCGAGGGAGAGCGAGACCGATGGACGAGGAAACCTTCCCGGAACAGCCGGTGCCGCGCGGTGCCGTCCGCCGCCCCGGCGACGTGGACCCGGCGCGGGACCGGACCCTGGTGGAGGTGTTCCTGACGGCCGCCCGGGACCGCGACCCGCGGGTGCTGGCGGCCGTCCTGCACCCGGACGCGGTGGCCCGCTCCCCGCACGGCACGGCGGTCGGCGCCCCCGCCGTGGCGGAGCGCGCGGCGGCGGCCTTCCCCCGGGGACCCGGCGGGGCCGCCCGCCCGGTGCTCGTCGGCGGCGCGCTCGGCGCGGTGGCCTTCGCGGACGGCCGTGCGGTGACGGCGGTCGCCTTCACCGTGCGCGGCGGCCGGATCGCGGCGCTCGACATCACCACCGGCGAGGAGCCGGTACGGGCGCTCCGCCTGGTCTACCCGGACCGGTAGGACCCGGTGGCCTTTCCGCCGCAGGGGTAAGGCCACGGCAGGGGACGGCCGCGGCGGAAAACCGGATGCGCCCGCCGCCCGGTCCCCCGTACCGTGGGGGTATGTCTACGCCCCGAATCTCCTAGCCGAGGACCCACACCCACGCCACCCGTGTGTCCTTCTGCTTGTTCGGAGCGTCATCCCATGATCACCACCCGTGGTGTCGACGTGCGCGTCGGCGCCCGTCTCCTCCTGTCCGCGGTCTCCTGCCACATCGCGCCCGGCGACCGCGTCGGTCTCGTCGGCCGCAACGGGGCGGGCAAGACCACCCTGCTGCACACCCTCGCCGGGCTGCGCGCGCCGGCCGCCGGGGAGGTGCTGCGCACCGGGCCCGTGGCCCATCTCGCGCAGGACTCCCGGGCCGCCGACCCCGCCGTCACGGTCACCGACCGGATCCTGTCCGTCCGGGGCATGGACGTGGCCGTACGGAGGCTGCGCGAGGCCGCCGACCGGCTCGCCGAGCGCGCCGACGACCGCGCCATGACCGGCTACGCCCGCGCCGAGGCCGCCTTCGACGCCTGCGGCGGGTACGCGGCCGAGGCCGAGGCGGCCCGGGTCGCCGCCGGGCTCGGACTGCCCGCCGAGGCCCTGGGCCGCCCGGTCGGCACGCTGTCCGGCGGCCAGAAGCGCCGGGTCGAGCTGGCCCGCATCCTGTTCGCCGGGCACGGCCGCGACGGCACCCTGCTGCTCGACGAGCCGACCAACCACCTCGACGCCGACTCGGTCCGCTGGCTGCGCGGCCACCTCGCCGCGCACCCGGGCGGCCTGGTCCTGATCAGCCACGACCTGGACCTGATCGCGGCGACCGTCAACCGGGTCTTCCACCTGGACCCGCAGCGGGCCGCGCTGGACGTCCACAACACCGGCTGGGCGGCCTACCTGGTCCAGCGGGAGGCCGACGAGCGCCGCCGGGTCCGCGAGCGGGCCAACGCCGAGCGCAAGGCGGCGACCCTGCACGCCCAGGCGGAGAAGATGAAGGCCCGCGCGTCGACCTCGGTCACCGCCCGCAGCATGGCCCGGCGGGCCGACCGGCTCCTCGACGGCCTCGACGAGGTCCGCCGCGCGGACCGGGTGGCCCGCATCCGGCTGCCGGAACCCGCGCCGTGCGGCCGTACCCCGCTCGGCGCGGTCTCCCTCACCAAGGGGTACGGGACCGGCCGCCCGGTCCTCGACGGCGTCGACCTGGCGATCGACCGGGGCTCGCGCACGGTGGTGCTCGGGCTCAACGGCGCGGGCAAGACGACCCTGCTGCGGCTGCTCGCCGGGCAGGACGTCCCGGACGCGGGCCGGGTCGTCGCGGGCCACGGTCTGCGGCTCGGCTACTTCGCGCAGGAGCACGAGACGCTCGACCAGGGCCGTACGGTACGGGAGAACCTGGCCGCGGCGGCGCCGCACCTGACCGACGGCGAGGTGCGGCGGGTGCTCGGCGCGTTCCTGTTCCGGGGCGACGACGCCGACAAGCCCGCCGGGGTGCTCTCCGGCGGTGAGAAGACCCGGCTCGCCCTCGCGGGCCTGGTCCACTCCGGCGCGAACGTGCTGCTCCTCGACGAGCCCACGAACAACCTGGACCCGGCCTCGCGCGACGAGGTGCTGGCCGCCGTCGGCACCTACCCGGGCGCGATCGTGATGGTCACCCACGACGAGGGGGCCATCGACGCGCTGCGCCCGGAGCGGGTGCTGCTGCTGCCGGACGCGGCGGAGGACCTGTGGAACGACTCGTACCGCGGGCTCGTCAGCCTCGCTTGACCGCGCGCAGCACGACGAACTTCGGCTCGCCCGCGACCAGGTCGCTGTTGCCGAAGATCCGCCGCAGGGTGACGTGGTGACCGAGGTGCCGGTTGCCCACCACCCACAGCTCCCCGCCGGGCGTCAGCGCCCGGTGGGCGTCGGCGAACATCCGCCGGGCGGTCTGGTCCGTCATGGCCTGGTGGGTGTGGAACGGCGGGTTGCACAGGACCACGTCGACGGACGCCTCGGGCAGGTCCGCCATCCCGTCGCCGACCAGGAACCGGGCGGTCCGTTCGTCGCCCAGGGCCTGGCGGAGGTTCTCCTCGGCGGAGGCGACGGCCTGGTACGACTCGTCGGTGAAGTACAGCTCGGCGTCCGGTTCGGCCAGCGCGACGGCGAGCCCGACGACGCCGTTGCCGCAGCCCAGGTCGACGACCCGGGCGGCGCCGAGGCCGGTCGGCAGGTGCTGGAGGAAGAACCGGGTGCCGAGGTCGAGGCGGTCGCCGCAGAACACCCCGGCCTGGTTGACCACGGTCCGCCCGGCGAGCCCGGCGGGCGCGTCGGCGGGCAGCTCGTACCGGTGCGGCCAGGGGCTGCGGGTCGGCTCGATCCGGGGGTCCGGGGTGGTGTGGATCAGCCGGGCCTTCTTGACCGCGAGCGACGTCTTGGTGGTGCCCAGGATCCGTTCGAAGAGCCGCAGGGTGGAGGTGTGGATCTCCTTCACCATCCCGGTGCCCACCACGACCGTGCCCTCGTGGACGGCGGGCGCGAGCCGGTGCAGCTGGTCCTCCAGGAGGGCCAGGCTCTTGGGCACCCGTACGAGCAGCACGTCGACCCGCTCGGGCGGCGGGTCCTGGGTGGTGAGCAGCCGGACCGCGTCGTCCGGGAGCCCGGCCCTGGCCAGGTTCTCGGCGGTGGCGGCCCGCCCGAGGTGGGAGTCGGAGATCTGCGTGAGGTCGCCGGTTCCGGCGGCGGCGAGGGCGGTCGCCAGGGCGCCCCAGCGGTCCCCGACGACGGCGACGGCGCCGGACAGGTCGGTGCCGGACTCGGCGAGATGGCTGAGCAGATACTCGTCCGCGGCGTCCCAGGCGCGCAGCTGATCGCGCGGGTCGGCGGGGTATCGGGTGAGCGGGAACGTGCCCCAAGACGTGGTCAGACGGTTCATCGTGCCCCCAGGCTAGCCGGTGAGCGGCCACTCCCCGGCCGCGCCGACCAGCCGCCGCGCGCGTCGCCCGCCCCGCGACGCGGCGCCCGCCTCAGGACACCGCCGCCACCAGCTCCAGGTGCCAGAGGCCCGGCCGGCCGGTCAGGGTCACCGTCGACAGTGGCCGGACGTCGACGTTCCAGTACGTCGGCGGGGGTGCCTTCAGGGCGTAGACCAGGGCGGCCCGGACCACCGCGGGCTCCGCGACGGCGACGATGCCGCCGTCGTCGGCGGGACGGGTGTCGAGCCAGCGGCCGACCCGGGTGATGAAGGAGAGCAGCGACTCGCCGCCGTGCGGCGCGGTGCGCGGATCGGCGAGCCACAGGTCGACGGCGGCCGGTTGGAGCGCGGCGACCTCCGCCAGTGTGAGGCCGCGCCAGCGGCCCATGTCGCAGTCGCGCAGCGCGGGCTGGACGAGTGGCGCGTAGCCGAGCGCGGTGCCGGTGGCACGGCTGCGCGGCGTCGGGGAGCAGTACCGGAGCTCGGCGGCACCGAGCGGAATCAGCCGCGGCGCGGCGCGTTGTATCTCGTACCAGCCGGCCTCGTCGAGCGGCCGGTCGTCGTCGAAGCGTTCGGCGAGCAGGGAGGAGCTGCGTGCCGCCGCGACCAGCGTGACCCGAAGACCCATGGCCGCGATCGTGAGGCCGGTGGCGCCGCAGGTCAAGGGGTTGTTGACGGGGTGGGAGCGGACATCCGCTCACTCCTGTCCGAGAGCCATCAACTTGTCCGGATTCCGCACTGGCGTGAAACCGACCTTCTCGTAGACGCCGTGGGCGTCGTCGGTGGCGAGCATGAAGCGCCGCAGTCCGTACGGCGCGAGGTGGTCGCGGACGGCGGCGGCGAGCGCGGTGCCGAGGCCGGTGCCGCGTGCGTCGGGGGCGACGTAGACGTCGCAGAGCCAGCCGAAGGTGGCGTAGTCGGTGACGACCCTGGCGTAGCCGGCCATGGTGCCGCTCTCCCGGTGGTAGGCGCCGAAGTTGAGCGAGCCCGCGATCGCCCGGTCCTGCGTTTGACGAGGTCGGCCCAGGGCCCAGTAGGCGTCGGTGGACAGCCAGTGGTGGACGAGGGCCGGGTCGATGCGTCCCGGGTCGGCTGAGATCTCGTACGCACCGTGCAGGACGGCGCCGTCGGGGCCGCTGGTACCGCGGGATTCGGTCATGGGCCAAGGGTGCCCAACCCGGGCGTCCCGTGTCAGGCGAATGTGCCCGGGGCGTGGGCCGCCTGCCGGGCCGCGCCGTCCGTCCGGCGGGCGCCCGCGCCCGGCTATGGCGTGATCTCGTCGACGGCGGCGCGCAGTCTCCGTACCCCCTCGGCGATCTCCGCGGGCCCGGCGACACCCGCGAAACTCAGCCGGATGTGCCCGGCGGGCGGCTCGGCGCTGAAGTAGGGGCGGCCGGGGGCCACCGCGACCCCGGCGCGCAGCGCGGCGGGCAGCAGCGCCGCCTCGGGCAGGGCGTCGGGGAGCCGGAGCCAGAGGTGGTAGCCGCCGGACGGCAGGTGCGGCAGGGCGAGTTCGGGCAGGGTGCGGGCGAGGGCTCCGGCGAGCACGCCCCGGCGCTCCCGCAGCGCCTCGGAGACGGTCCGCAGATGCCGGTTCCAGGCCGGTGACCCGACGAGTTCGAGCGCCGCCTCCTGAAGCGGCCGGGGTACGAAGAAGGAGTCGACGACCTGGATGGCGCGCAGCCGCTCCAGGACCGGGCCGCGGGCGGCGAGCGCGCCCACCCGGAGGCTCGCCGAGGTGATCTTGGTGAGCGAGCAGACGTGCACGACGACGCCGTCGGGGTCGTCGGCGGCGAGGGTGGGCGGCAGCGGCCCGGCGTCGGCGTGCACCAGACGGCGGGCGAAGTCGTCCTCGACGACGAAGGCCCCGGCGGCGCGGGCGATGCGCAGCACCGCGGCCCGCCGCTCGGCGGGCAGCGCGGCGCCGGTCGGGTTCTGGAACAGCGGCTGGCAGACCAGGAGGCGGGCGCCGGTGGCGCGGAAGGCGGCTTCGAGCAGGTCGGGCCGGATGCCCTCGGGGTCGGTGGGCACGGGCACCGGGCGCAGGCCCGCCGCGCGGGCGGCGGCGAGCATCCCGGGGTAGGTGGGCGACTCGACGAGCACGGGGGTGCCGGGCGGGGTGAGCGCGCGCAGGGCGGTGGTGAGCGCGGACTGGCCGCCCGCGGTGACCAGGACCTCGGCGGCGGTGACGGCGCCGCCGATCTCGCGGGCGAACCAGGCGCGCAGCTCGGGCAGACCGTCGGTGGGCGGGCGGCCCCAGGCACCGGGGCGGCGGCCGGCCCGGGCGAGGGCCCCGGCGAGGGCGCGTTCGGGCTGGAGGCCGGGGTGGAGGTAGCCGCCGTTGAACTCGACGACGCCGGGCGGCGGTTCGGCGAGGGTGACGAGGACCCCGGAGGCGTCGACGGCGCGCGGCACCAGGTCGCCGCTCGCGCCGGGGTCGACGGCGAGGGCGAGTTCCTGCCAGGAGGTGTCGCCGGTGACGGCGGGGGCGGCGGGCTCGGCCCGGTAGGCACCGGCGCCGGGGCGGGTGACGACGAGCCCTTCGGCGGCGAGCTGGGCGAGGGCGCGGGTGACGGTGACCGGGGAGACGTGGAAGCGCTCGACGAGGGCCCGGCTCGACGGCAGCTTCTCACCTACCGAGTAGCGGTCGAGCTCCGCTTTCAGGGTTCCGGCGAGTTCGGCGACACTGCTACGCTCGTGCATGACAGCACAGAATAGCGCTACCGCCGATCGCACGATAGCGGTCACCACCACCGGCACCCCGGCCGCCACCGTCGCCGACGCCGACGCTGCCGACGCCCCGGGTGCCACCAGCGCCGTGCCCGCGCCCGTGCCCGCGCCCCAGCGCGGCACCCTCCTCGCCGCCCTCGGCGTCGTCGCCTTCTCGCTGACCTTCCCGTCCACCGCCTGGGGCCTGGAGTCCTTCGGCCCCTGGTCGCTCGTGGCCGTGCGCTCGCTGCTCGCCGCCCTGATCGCGGGGGCCTTCCTGCTGACCGGCCGGGTGCCGCTGCCCGAGCGGCGGCACTGGGCCGGACTCGCGGTCGTCGCGGGCGGCGTCGTGATCGGTTTCCCGCTGCTGACCACCCTCGCCCTGCGGACGTCGACGACCTCGCACGCCGCCGTCGTCGTCGGACTCCTGCCGCTCACCACCGCGGCCTTCGCCGCGCTGCGCACCGGCCGCCGCCCGTCCCGCACCTTCTGGACCGCCGCGATCGCCGGAGCCGTCGTGGTGCTCGGCTTCACCCTCCAGCAGAGCGGCGGCGCGCTGTCCACCGGCGACCTCTACCTCTTCGGCGCGCTCCTGGTCTGCGCCGCCGGATACACCGAGGGCGGGCGGCTCGCCCGGCTCATGCCGGGCTGGCAGGTGATCGGCTGGGCCCTGGTGCTGTGCCTGCCGCTGATGACCGCGGCCGCCGCCGTCGCGCTCGCCCACGAGCCGGTGCGCCTCACCGCGCACGGCGTGATCGGCCTGCTCTGGGTCGCCGCCGGTTCCACCTTCTTCGGCCTGTACGTCTGGTACCGGGGCATGGCCGCGATCGGCATCCCGCGCGCCAGCCAGCTCCAGCTCGCCCAGCCGCTGCTCACCCTGGTCTGGTCGGTGACCCTGCTCGGCGAGGACCTGGCCCCGGCGGCCCCGCTGGCCGCCGTCGGCGTCCTGGTCTGCATCGCCGTCACCCAGCGGGCGAAGGCATGACCCGCGCGCCACAATGACAGCAGGGAGCGAGGGAGGTCCCCCGATGCGTGCGAACGTGGGCGACAAGCTGCTGGTGCACGGCCGGACCGTCGGTCAGCACGACCGTACGGCCCAGGTCCTCCAGGTACTGGGCGAGAACGGCGATCCCCCGTACCGCGTCAAGTTCGACGACGACGGCCACGAGGCCCTGATGTCACCGGGCCCCGACACCGTCGTCCGCCACCCCGGGGAGTCGAGCGGCCGCTGACGGACCCCGGGATCCCGGCCACCCGGCCGCCGCCGTCACGCCCGCAGCGCGGCGCTCACCGCCCCCAGCGGATCGGCCGCCACCTCACGGGCCGCGAACCAGCAGTGCCCGTCGACGCCCGGGTACCGCCGGGCCAGCTCGACGTGCCGGGTGAGTTCGGCCGGGTCCTGCCAGGCCGCGGGCTGCGCCGGGTCGCCCGCCTTGTAGGCCGCCTCGCCGAGGTGGAGCCGTACCCCGGTGTCCCGTACGACCGCCTCCCACCAGGGCACCAGCTTCGCGTAGTCGGCCGTCGGGTGGCCGATGTGCCAGTACAGCTGCGGGGTCACGTGGTCGATCCAGCCCTCGCGCACCCAGCGCCTGCTGTCCGCGTACAGATCGTCGTACGACTGCACCCCGCCCCGGGTGTCGGAGCCGAGCGGGTCGGTCCCGGCGTGCCGCCAGACGCCGAAGGGGCTGATGCCGAAGGGCAGCCCGGGCTTGAGCTCCTTGAGCCGGGCCGAGGTCTCGGAGACGAGCAGGTCCACGTTGTGCCGCCGCCAGGCCGCCCGGTCGGCGAACCCGGCCCCGTACCGCTGCCAGCTCGCGTCGTCGGGGACGGGCTGCCCGGCCACCGGGTACGGATAGAAGTAGTCGTCCCAGTGCAGCCCGTCGACGTCGTAGCGGCGTACGGCGTCGAGCATCGCGTCCTGGACGTGCGTGCGGACCTCCGGCAGCCCCGGGTCGTACAGCAGCCGCCCGTTGTGGACGAGCGCCCAGTCCGGATGGCGCCGCACCGGATGGTCGGGCGCAAGCCGGGACGGGTCGGCGTGCCCCGCCACCCGGTACGGGTTGCACCAGGCGTGCAGCTCAAGGCCGCGCGCGTGCGCCTCGGCGACGGCGGTGCCGAGCGGGTCCCAGCCGGGGTCGCGGCCCTGCGTCCCGGTGAGGCACTGCGCCCAGGGTTCGTACGGGGAGGGCCACAGGGCGTCGGCGGACGGCCGGACCTGGAACATCACGGTGGTCGTCCCGGACCGCACCGCGAGGTCGAGCACGGCGAGCAGCTCGGCCCGCTGCTCGTCGGCGCCGAGCCCGGGGCGGGACGGAAAGTCGCGATTGGTGATCGTGGCCACCCACATCCCCCGGAACGCGGCCCGCCCGTCCCCGGTCGCCCCCGCCCCGGTCGCCCCGGTCGCGCCCGGCGCCCCCGCGCCGTCGAGACTCAGGCCGCACGCGGTCAGGGCCGCCCCCGCCAGGAACCTTCTTCTGCCGATCGACGGCATTTGTCACCCCTCGCTATCGGATACGTCACAGCCCATCGGACAGCATCCCCACCCCCGGACCGATCGATCATCGCGCGTGTCGGAGTAACGTCGTGGGGTCGAGGCGGACGCACCGGAATCACACGGGGCCCGCCGCAAGCTTCAGAGCGAAAGGCACGAGGTGACGGACTCCATGGCCGACATTGAGCGCGTCGGAGTGGTGGGCTGCGGCCAGATGGGCGCGGGCATCGCGGAGGTGTGTGCCCGCAGCGGCCTCGAGGTGAAGGTCGCCGAGACCACCGGCGAGGCGCTGGAGATCGGCCGCACGCGGCTCTTCAACTCGCTCGAGAAGGCCGCCGAACGCGGCAAGATCAGCGAGGAGGAGCGGGACGCGACGCTCGCCCGGCTGAGCTTCACCACCGACCTCGGCGAGTTCGCCGACCGCGACCTCGTGATCGAGGCCGTCGTCGAGAACGAGCAGGTCAAGACCGAGATCTTCCAGGTGCTCGACCAGGTGGTGACCCGGCCGGACGCCATCCTGGCCTCCAACACCTCCTCCATCCCGCTGGTGAAGCTGGCGGTGGCGACCTCCCGCCCCGACCAGGTCGTCGGCATCCACTTCTTCAACCCGGCGCCGGTGCAGAAGCTGGTCGAGCTGATCCCCGCCCTCACCACCTCCGAGGGCACCATCAGCCGGGCCCAGCTGTTCGCCGAGAAGACCCTCGGCAAGCACGCGATCCGCGCCCAGGACCGCTCCGGCTTCGTGGTGAACGCGCTGCTCGTGCCGTACCTGCTGTCGGCGATCCGGATGTTCGAGTCGGGCATCGCGAGCCGTGAGGACATCGACAACGGCATGGAGTTCGGCTGCGCCCACCCGATGGGCCCGCTGAAGCTCTCCGACCTGATCGGCCTCGACACCATCGTGTCGATCGCGGCTTCGATGTACGACGAGTACAAGGAGCCGCTGTACGCCGCTCCCCCGCTGCTCCAGCGCATGGTGGACGCGGGCCGGCTCGGCCGGAAGTCGGGCTCCGGCTTCTACCCGTACAACTGACGCCTGACGCCGTACCGGCCGCACCCCGTACCACATGACCGAGCCGCCGCCCCGCCGGGCGGCGGCTCCGGTGCGTTTGCGGGCCCCCCGGCTCAGGCCAGCCGCAGATGGTGCAGCATCAGCAGCCCCGCGGCCATGTTCGCGGCCGGGACCTCGCCGCGGGCGACGAGATCGGGGACGAGCTTCAGCGGCACCCATTCCAGGCGCGAGGACTCGAAGGCGTCCGTGGGCGGCCCGGTCCAGGTGGCCTCCTCGGTCCAGTAGAGGTGGTGCCGGGCGTCGGTCAGACCGTTGGAGGGTTCGACGGTGAGCAGCGGGCGCAGCGGGCCGGGGCGCCAGCCGGTCTCCTCCTCCATCTCGCGGGCGGCGGCGGCCTCCAGGGTCTCGCCGTCCTCGACGACCCCGGCGGCCAGTTCCCAGCCCCAGCTGTCGGTGATGAAGCGGTGGCGCCAGAGCAGCAGGACCTCGTCGGCGGCGTTGACGGCGGTCGCGGCGGCGACCGGGCGGAGCCGGATCAGATAGTGGTCGAGACGGCGCCCGTCGGGGAGTTCGACGTCGGCGAGATTGACCCGGAACCAGCGGTTCTCATAGACCGGCTGTTCGTTCAGTTTCGTCCATTGCACGTTCTTGCCACCTTCCGACAGGTCGGTGATTGCCTGGTGGCAATATCGCAGCCTTCGCCAGGTCGCAAGAAACGCTCACAGGGGCACACGGAGCGCACAGTCGATGACTTCGGCCGCCCGGCGCGCGTCCGCGCCCCCACTGGCCAGCAAGTGCTCCCGGACCACCCGCAGCCGGTCCCGCAGCCGCCGTGACTCCATGCCGCGGGCCCGCTCGGTCATCTCCACCGCCGTCCCGGCCGCCCGGTCCGCGTCGCCCTGCCGCAGCTCGATCTGGCACAGCATCGCGAGCCGGTGCACCCGCCCCCGGTCATGGGCCGGGGTGCCGACCGCCTCGGCGGCGTGCGCGTGGGCGGCCGCCAGCTCGCCGAGCCCGAGGAGCGCCTCGGCGACCTGCACATTGACCAGGCCCGGCTGGACGTAACCGGTCTCGGCCGGTTCGCTGCCCGGGCTGATCCGCTCGGCGGCGGCCTCCGCCCGGCGGACGCAGGCCAGCGCGGCGCCGCCGTCGCCGAGGTGCGCGTACGCCTTGGCCTGCATCGCGGTCAGATCGGCGGCGAGCGCGGGGGTGATCTCGCGGCGGGCCGAGCGCAGCGCGGCCTCGGCGAACGCCACCGCCTGCCGGTACTCCCCCATGAACAGCGACTGGTTGACGAGCAGCGCGACCACATAGGCGCCGAGCCCCCGGTCCCCGCTGGCCTTGGCGAGCCGGAGCGCCTGGTGGAAGTAGCGCTGGGCGAGGCCCTGGGCGTCGGAGTCGTACGCGCAGATCCCGGCGACCGCGACCAGGCCGCCGGCCGCCCGGTGCAGCCTGCGGCCGAGGGTGTCGCCGTAACCGCCGCGCAGCAGCGGGGCGGTCTCGGCGTTGAGGAAGCCGACGATCCGGCTCCGGGTGGCGAGGCCGCCGGCCCGCCGGTACATCTGCTCGTAGTGGGCGCGGGCGGCGGCGAGCAGGGTGACGTCGGCGGCGGAGACCCGGTCGCGCCCGGCCGCCGGCCGTGACACGTCGATGTCCTCCGGCGGGTTCTCCCACTCCCACACCGGCAGCACGGCGGGGGTGCCGGTGACGGCGGGGGCGGCGAGCAGCTGCGGGCGGCGCTGTTCGTCGGACCGCCAGAGCGCGGTGGCCCGTTCGACGAAACCGGACAGCGGGGTGCCGGGCGCGGTCGGCGGCGCGCCGGGCAGGCCGAGGCCGATGTCGTCGAGGGTGACCGGGCGGCCGAGCCGGGCGGCCAGCACCTCGCAGAGCAGGTCGGGCACCTGACCGCGCGGCCGCTGGCCCTTCAACCAGCGGGCGACGGCGGTGTGTTCGTAACGCAGGGCGAGACCGCGGGCGCGGCCCGCCTGGTTCACCCGGGCGGCGAGCCCGGCGTTGGAGACGCCCGCCTCGTCGAGCAGGGCGTCGAGCAGGGCGTTCGGCTGGGTGACGGCCCGGGGGGTGGCCTGGGTGGCGGGCTGGGGACTGGGCTGCATGGAACCGCTCCGGTGCTTCGGTGCGCTCAGAGTAGTGAAGACCGCTTTCGCACGGGGTGTGAACGAAGTACTCGTTGTACCGTTCCGCGCACCCTGTCGAAGTCGCCCCGGTACGGGTTGACTTGGCTCCCTCGCCGCAGGGCGAGGACCGGGCCGCCGGCTCCCCCTCGTACAGTGCGGTCGCCCGGTCCGCGCGCCGCTCGCGCTGTTGATCTGCCCGACACTCCGTGGCAGCGCGGGCGGCGCCGGCCGACCGTCCTCCCTGTCCCACCTAGTGCGGGGAGGGCGCGGGCCGGGTACGGCGCAGCCCGGGTTCGGCGGGCTGCGCCGGTACCCGTACCCGGTCGTTGCGGACGACGAGGAGGGCGACGTCGTCGGTGAGCCGCCCTCCGGTGTGCCGCAGCAGCGCGGTGTGGACGTGCCGGACCAGTTCGGCGGGGGCCTGCCGGGCCGCTCCGGCGAGGACGGCGGTGAGCGGGAAGAACCGGCCGCGGTGGTCGCGGGCCTCCTCGGCGCCGTCGGTGTGGAGCACCAGGGTCTCGCCGGGGCGCAGCAGTCCGCCGCGGTACGGCACGAGGTCGGCGGGCAGCGGGAAGGCGCCGAGCGGCGGCAGCGGGTCGCCGACGGACAGCGGCTCGATGCGCCGGCCGCCGAGCCGGTACGGGCCGGGGTGGCCGCAGATCAGGGTGGCGACCCGGCCGTCGGGGTGGATCTCCAGGAGCAGCAGGGTGACGAACTCCTCGGCCACGGGGTGCGCGTCGCGGGCGTCGGGGGCCCGGTCGCGCAGATGGCGGGCGAGGGCGCGGTCCAGGCGGCGCAGCACTCCGGCGAGTTCGGGTTCGTCGTGGACGGCCTCGCGGAAGCTGCCGAGCAGCGCGACGACGGCGCCGAGGGCGGCGAGGCCGTGGCCCCGGACGTCACCGATGACGATCCGGACGCCGTACGGGGTGGCGGCCGCCTCGTACAGGTCGCCACCGACGGCGGCGCCCCGGAACGCGGACAACTGCCCGGCGGCGACGGTCAGTCCGTCGAGCCGCGCGGGCGGCGGGCGCAGCAGCACCTGCTGGGTGGCGTCGGCGACGGCCCGGACCCGGGCCAGCTCCCGGCGCAGTCCGCAGCGCACCCCGAGCACGATCCCCATGCCGACGGTCAGGAACACCACGCTGGTCGCGACCCGCATCGGCAGCCCGGGCTCCCGGGCGAGCGGACACCACATCCGCCACGACACCGCCACGGCTCCCCAGCCGACCGGAGCCACCCATGGAGCCGTCCGCCGCAGCCAGGAGCCTTCGGCGACCACCGCCCTGTCACGGAACATCCACGGCCCTTCCCGAGGCCCGCCAGCGCCCGAAGACCCTGCGGCACACAGGCCCGCCCCTGTGACCGCGTCGATTCTCCCGACCGGACCGCACCGGGGGCACCCCCTCCGGAATATCTCACCCGAAGGAGTGAGTAACCCCTGGGGGTGGGTACCACCGGGGCGGACGCCGAAGGGCCCTGCCCCCGACCTCTCGGTCCGGGGCAGGGCCCTTCACCTGTCGCTCCCGCGCGGTCAGGCGCCGCGCAGCACCGCGCCGGTGTGCTCGGACGCCATCGCCACGGCCGCGTCGCGGGCCGCGGTGGCCTCGTCGACCGTGAGGGTGCGGTCCGCGGCGCGGAACCGCAGGGCGTAGGCCAGGGACTTCTTGCCCTCGCCGACCTGGTCGCCGGTGTAGACGTCGAACAGGCGGATGGACTCCAGGAGTTCACCCGCGCCACCGGCCAGGTAGTACTCCACCATCGCGGACGGCACGGAGTCGTCCACGACCAGCGCCACGTCCTGGGTGGCGACCGGGAACGCGGAGATCCGCGGGGCCCGCAGCGGGCCCTCGCCCGCGCGGTCCAGGACGTCCAGGTCGATCTCCATGGCGCAGGTGCGGGCCGGCAGGCCGAGGGCCTTGACGACGCGCGGGTGGAGCTCGCCGCCGTGCCCGGCCAGGGTCTTGACCCCGTCGATCACGACGTGGAACGAGGCGCACCGGCCCGGGTGCCACGGGGCGTGCTGGTCGGCGTCGATCAGCAGCTCCGCACCGGCCTCGGCGGCCACGGTCCTGGCGGCCTGGATCGCGTCGGCCCAGTCGGCCGGGCGGCCCTTGCCCCACCAGCCGGCCTGCTCGCGGGCACCGGCCAGGACGACCGCCGCCCGGCGCGGCTGCGCGGGCAGCGCCGCGTCGACCGTGGCGATCTCGGCGTCGCTGGGACGGTGGTCGACGGGCAGCCGGACGGCCACGCCCGGCTGGCCCTCGGTCGGCCGGAACACCAGACCGGTCTCGAACAGCGCCAGGTCGTGGCTGCCGCGCCCGTCGTTGCGGCGCAGCGCGCCGAGCAGGCCCGGCAGCAGCGTCGTACGGAGCGCGGGCTCCTCGTCGGACAGGGGGTTGACCAGGGTGACCACCCGGCGGCGGGCGTCGTCGGCGTCGAGGCCGAGCTGGTCGAAGACCTGCGCGCCGATGAACGGGTAGTTCAGCGCCTCGACGTACCCGGCACCGGCGAGCGCGCGGCCCACCCGGCGGTGGGTGCGCTGGCGCTCGGTGAGGCCGCGGCCCGCCGGGGGCTTCGGCAGCGTGGAGGGCAGGTTCTCGTAGCCCTCGAGCCGGATGACCTCCTCGGCGAGGTCGTTCGGCTCGTTCAGGTCGGGGCGCCACGACGGCACCGTGACGACGAGCTCGTCCTGGCCGTAGACGTCGCAGCCGACCTCCTGGAGGCGGCGCACGACGGTCTCGCGGCCGTAGGCGACGCCCGCGACCTTGTCCGGGTGGTTCGCCGGCATGGCGACCGTGCGGGGCGCGGACGGGGCGATGACCTCGGTGACCCCGGCCTCGGCGGTGCCGCCCGCGAGCAGCACCAGCAGGTCGACGGTGCGCTGCGCGGCCGCCGCGGCGGCCAGCGGGTCGACCCCGCGCTCGAAGCGCTTGGACGCCTCGGACGACAGCTTGTGGCGGCGCGCGGTGCGGGCGATCGCGATCGCGTCGAAGTGCGCGGCCTCGACGACGACCTCGGTGGTCGCACCGGCGGCGTCGGCGTGGTCGGCGATCTCGGTGTTCGCGCCGCCCATGACGCCCGCGAGCCCGATCGGGCCGCGGTCGTCGGTGATGACCAGGTCGGCCGGGTCGAGCGCGCGCACGGTGCCGTCGAGCGTGGTGATCTTCTCACCGGGCTCGGCGCGGCGGACGCCGATCGCGCCCTGGACGCGGGTGCGGTCGTAGGCGTGCAGCGGCTGGCCGAGTTCGAGCATCACGTAGTTGGTGACGTCGACGGCGAGCGAGATCGGGCGCATGCCCGCCTTCTGCAGCCGGCGCTTCAGCCAGATCGGCGAGCGGGCCTCGGGGTCGAGACCGACGACCGTGCGGGCGGTGAAGCGGTCGCAGCCCAGCGGGTCGGCGACCTGGACCGGGTAGCCGTACGCGTTGGGCGCGGGCACGTCGAGCAGCGCCGGGTCGCGCAGCGGCAGCCCGTACGCGATGGCGGTCTCGCGGGCGACGCCGCGCATCGACAGGCAGTAGCCGCGGTCCGGGGTGACGGCGATGTCGAGGACCTCGTCGTACAGCTCCAGGAGCACGGTGGCGTCGAGGCCGATCTCGTGCTCCGGCGGCAGCACGATGATGCCGTCGGTGCCGTCGTTGCCCATGCCGAGCTCGTCGCCCGAGCAGATCATGCCGCGGGAGACCCGGCCGTACGTCTTGCGCTCGGCGATCCGGAAGTCGCCGGGGAGCACGGCGCCGGGCAGTGCCACGACGACCTTGTCGCCCTCGGCGAAGTTCCGGGCGCCGCAGATGATCTCCTGCGGCTCGCCCGTGCCGTTGGCCTGACCGACGTCGACGGTGCAGAACCGGATCGGCTTCTTGAACTCGGTCAGTTCCTCGATGGTGAGGACCTTGCCGACCACCAGGGGGCCGGTGAGACCGGCGCCGAGCTGCTCGACGGTCTCGACCTCGAGGCCGGCCGAAACCAGCTTGGCCTGTACGTCACGGCCGGTCTCCGTCGCCGGCAGGTCGACGTACTCCCGCAGCCAGGAAAGCGGGACCCGCATCAGATCTCCATCCCGAACGGCCGGGTGAACCGGACGTCACCCTCGACCATGTCTCGCATGTCTTCGACGTTGTGGCGGAACATCAGCATCCGCTCGATGCCGAACCCGAAGGCGAATCCGCTGTACTTCTCGGGGTCCACACCGCAGGCGACGAGCACCTTCGGGTTGACCATGCCGCAGCCGCCGAGCTCGATCCAGCCCTCGCTGCCGCAGGTGCGGCAGGGCCGGTCGGGGTTGCCGACGGACTCGCCGCGGCAGACGTAGCAGAGCATGTCCATCTCGGCGGACGGCTCGGTGAACGGGAAGAAGTGCGGGCGCAGCCGGGTCTTCATGCCGGACCCGAAGAGCGCCTGGACCATGTGGTCGAGGGTGCCCTTGAGGTCGGCCATGGTGAGGCCCTCGTCGACGGCCAGCAGCTCGATCTGGTGGAAGACCGGGGTGTGCGTGGCGTCGAGCTCGTCGGTGCGGTAGACGCGGCCGGGGCACACCACGTAGACCGGGGGCTCCCGGTCGATGAGGGTGCGGGCCTGGACCGGCGAGGTGTGGGTGCGCAGCACGACGCCGGACTCGTCGCCCGTGGTGCCTTCGGGACCCTGGACGAAGAAGGTGTCCTGCATCTGGCGCGCCGGGTGGTCGGGCACGAAGTTGAGGGCGTCGAAGTTGAACCACTCCGCCTCGACCTCGGGGCCTTCCGCGACCTCGTAGCCCATGGAGACGAAGACGTCGGAGACGCGCTCCATGAGGGTGGTCAGCGGGTGCCGGGCACCGGCGGGGACGCGGTCGTACGGCAGGGTGACGTCGACGGCCTCCTCGACGAGGACCCGGGCGTCCCGCTCGGCCTCCAGCTCGGTCTGGCGCGCGGCCAGGGCCTTGGAGACGGCGCCGCGGGCCTGGCCCACGGTCTTGCCCGCGGCGGCCTTGGCCTGCGGCGGCAGGGCGCCGATCTCGCGGTTGGCGAGCGCCAGCGGCGAGGTGCCGCCGGTGTGCGCCGTCTTCGCGTGGGCGAGCGCGTCGAGGTCGCCTGCGGCGGCGAAGGCGGCGATCGCCTCGTCCCGCATGCGCTCGATCTCTTCCGGTTTCAAGGCCTCGACCTCGACCGGGTCGTACGACTTATTGGGTGCCGACATCTCTTCCCGTGCTTCCGTTGGCTTTGCTGGACGGCCCCGAGCTCGACGTCAAGGGCGCAAACGTGCCAAAGGTCGAGTCTAACGGGGTGATGGGACGCGGATGAGCCCGGCGGCGGGCCCGGGCGGCTCCTGACCTCGTGCGGACCGTTGCGGACCGGTGCGGACACGTACCGGTTCCGCCGGTCGGGGCGGGTCAGAGGAGGTGGGCCGGGGTGCCGACGGGCAGGATAAATCGGAACTCGGCCCCGCCGCGGGGGCCGCGGCCGACCGTGATGGTGCCGCCGTGGGCCTCGACGACGCCCTTGACGATGTAGAGGCCGAGCCCGGTGCCGCCGCGCTTGCTGCCCCGCCAGAAGCGGGTGAAGACACGGCCCATCGACTCCTCGGGGATGCCGGGGCCTTCGTCGCTCACGGTGACCTCCGTCCCCTTCTCTCCGTCGCTGGTGGCCGTGGTGGGTGCCACCTCGATCGTGACAGTTCCCTCGCCGTGGCGCACCGCGTTTTCCAGCAGGTTGCCGAGGATCTGGTCGATCTTGTCGGGGTCGGCCCACAGATCGGGCAGCCCGCCCCTGACCCGGACGAAGAACCGGCCGGGGGCCTGGCCGCCGGTGGTGTGGGCGTGCACATGTCGGGCGACGGCGGCGGCGATGTCGACGGGCTGGCGGCGCACCTCGAGGCGGCCCGAGTCGATCCGGGAGATGTCGAGGAGTTCGGCGATCAGCCGTTTGATGCGGCCCGCGTCGGCGTCGACGGTCTCCAGCATCAGCCGCTTCTGGTCGTCGGTGAACCGCTCCCACTTGTCGAGCAGGGTGGCGGTGAAGCCCTTGACCGAGGTGAGCGGCGAGCGCAGTTCGTGGGCGACGGTGGCGATCAGCTCGGCGTGGCTGCGTTCGGTGCGGCGCCGGGCCTCGGTGCCGCGCAGCGAGACGACGACCCGGCGCACCGGCCCGCCGGACCGCTCCCGCACATAGCGGGCGGACACCAGCACCTCGCGGCCGCCGGGCAGCAGCAGGTTGCACTCGGGCTGGCCGCGCCGGGTGGCGAGGCCGCCGTACGGGTCGGTCAGCGCCCACCAGCGGCTGCCCTTGAGGTCTTCAAGGGGCAGCGCCTCGTCGAGCGGGCGGCCGAGCGCCCCGGCGGGTGGCACGGCGGTGAGGCGTCCGGCGGCGGCGTTGAAGCAGACGATCCGGCCGTGCTCGTCGGCGACGACGAGGCCGTCGGGCAGGTCGTCGGGATCGATGCCGAGCTCCTGGGTCCCGAGTCCGGTGTACGGGGCGGGCGCGGGGGCCTCCGGGGGCGGTCCGGGCGCGTGCGGGGCGGCGCTCCGTGCCTGTGCGGGACTGCCCGTGCCGACCGTCATCCCCGTCATCCCACCCCTCCGTGTACCGCAGTGGGCCCCGAGAACGTCACCCTACTAGGCGAGCGGCCCCCGTGGAGGGCTCAGCCGGTGGTTCGGGGGCGCTGGGCGCGCGCCGAGGCGTACAGGCACACGGCGGCGGCGGTCGCCAGGTTGAGGCTCTCCGCCTTGCCGTGGATGGGGACCCGGACGACGGCGTCGGCGAGCGCGCGGGTCTCCTCGGGCAGGCCCCACGCCTCGTTGCCGAAGACCCAGGCGGTGGGCCCGCCCATGGTGCCCGCGTCGAGCTCGTCGTCGAGGTCGTCCCGGCCCGCACCGTCGGCGGCGAGGATGCGGACGCCGACGCCCTTGAGTCCGGCGACGGCCTGCTCGACGGGGACGCCGACGGCGACCGGCAGGTGGAACAGGGAGCCGACGGAGGCCCGGACGGACTTCGGGTTGTAGAGGTCCACGGAGGCGTCGGTGAGGATCACCGCGTCGGCGCCCGCGGCGTCGGCGCAGCGCAGCACGGTCCCGGCGTTGCCGGGGTCGCGGACGTGCGCGAGGACGGCGACGAGCTTGGGCCGGGCGGCGAGGATGTCCTCGAACGGCGAGTCGAGGAAGCGGCAGACGCCGACCAGGCCCTGCGGGGTGACGGTCTGCGAGACCTCGGCGAGGACGGCCGCGTCGGCGTGGTGCACCCGGGCGCCGGCGGCGCGGGCGGCCTCGACGATCGGCGCGTACCGCTCGGCGGCCTCGACGGTGGTGAACAGCTCGACGAGGGTCGGCTCGCCGCCGCTGCCGCGGTGCTCGACGGCCTCGCGGACGGCCTGCGGGCCCTCGGCGATGAAGAGGCGGTCCTTGCCCCGGAAGTTGCGCTTGGCGAGCCTGCGGGCGGCGACGACGCGCGGCGAACGCGGGGAGATCAGCTCGGGGGTGGACATGTGCCTGCGGCTCTCTGACTCGTCGGGCGGTGGAACGACCGCGGCCGTACGGGCGGGACCGTGCGGGCGGTACAGGCGGTACAGGGCGGTCAACGCGCCGGACCCGCAGGCGCGGGGCCTGCGGGTCCGGGCAGAAGTACGGCGGCCTGGAAGATCAGGCGGCGGCCTTCGGGGCGTTGACGTCGGCCGGGAGGGCCTTCTGCGCGACCTCGACGAGAGCGGCGAACGCGTTGGTGTCGTTCACGGCGAGCTCGGCCAGGATCTTGCGGTCCACCTCGATGTTGGCGGCCTTCAGACCCTGGATGAGGCGGTTGTACGTCATGCCGTTCTGGCGGGCAGCGGCGTTGATGCGCTGGATCCACAGCTGACGGAAGTCGCCCTTGCGCTTCTTGCGGTCGTTGTAGTTGTAGACCAGCGAGTGGGTGACCTGCTCCTTGGCCTTGCGGTACAGGCGCGAACGCTGACCGCGGTAGCCGGAGGCCGCCTCGAGGATCGCCCGGCGCTTCTTGTGGGCGTTGACTGCCCGCTTGACGCGTGCCACTTCTTGACTCCTTGTAGCGGGGCCGTGGTGTGTTCACACGACCCGAAAATCGGATGGGTCCCGGTCTGAGCCGAGATGCCCTCGACGAACTAGCGAGGGCAGGAGATCAGGATCAGATGCCCAGCATCTTCTTGATCTTGGCGGCGTCACCCGGGGCCATCTCCGCGGTGCCGGTGAGGCGACGGGTCAGCTTGGACGACTTGTGCTCGAGCAGGTGGCGCTTACCGGCGCGCTCGCGCAGGATCTTGCCGGAGCCGGTGACCTTGAAGCGCTTCTTGGCACCGGAGTGCGTCTTGTTCTTCGGCATGGCGCCGTTATCTCCTCGTCAGTGGCGCTCCCCCCGGTGCGGGCACCGGGCTGCCGGGAGCGTCAATTCTTGGTGTGGTGGTTCCGGGCGGAACCCTGGGGCTGCCTGGCCGGCCGCCCCGCGGGATCACGCCTCGGCGTTCTCGGCCGGGGTGTCGGCCGAAGCCTCCTCGACCGAAACCTCGTCGACCTGAGCCTCGTCGGACTCGGCCGCCGGGGCGACACCCTGGCGCTCGGCCTTGCGCGCGGCCTGGGCCTCGCGAGCCTCGGCCATGGCCTCGGTCTTCTTCTTGTGCGGGCCGAGAACCATGATCATGTTCCGGCCGTCCTGCTTCGGGTTGGACTCGATGAAGCCCAGCTCCTGAACGTCCTCCGCGAGGCGCTGCAGCAGCCGGAAGCCGAGCTCGGGCCGGGACTGCTCACGACCACGGAACATGATCGTGATCTTGACCTTGTCGCCCTGCTTGAGGAACCGGACGACGTGACCCTTCTTGGTGTCATAGTCGTGCGGGTCGATCTTCGGCCGGAGCTTCATCTCCTTGATGACCGTGTGCGCCTGGTTCTTGCGCGCCTCACGGGCCTTCATGGCCGACTCGTACTTGAACTTCCCGTAGTCCATGAGCTTGCACACGGGCGGACGGGCGTTCGCCGCGACCTCAACCAGATCGAGGTCGTACTCCTGCGCGAGCTCCAAGGCCTTGGCAAGGGGGACGATGCCCACCTGCTCGCCGCTGGGGCCGACAAGACGCACCTCGGGAACGCGAATCCGCTCGTTGATGCGGGGCTCGGCGCTGATGGATCCTCCTCGGTAGCACTACGCGACCGCCTGGCGGACGGACGCGTCGACGTTGTGACTGTCGAGACCAACCGAGCGGGCGCATGAAAAATGCCCCGGACGGGACACAGGCGGGGCTCCACGGAAATACCGGAGCACCGCCGCGGTCAACCGCGGGGCGCAACATCGGGCGGCTCCATCGTCCGTACGGAACGATGGTCGCCACCTGACCGGTGACCCGCCGCCCCGGAGGACGGTCAGGTGGGAAGTCGGAGCCTCCACTTGTGGGCCGGGCACATAGGTGTCCGGCCGGTCGTCACACAAGATTAGCAGGACCCGGCGGTCGGCGCGAACCGCGCGGCGGCTTAGGGTGTGGGCATGAGCGAAACGCCCCACTCCCACGCCGATGCCACCCCGTCCGCGGAGGCCCCCGACTTCGAGGCCATGACCCGCGACATCGCCGAGGTCCCGGCGGTCGAGGTGATCGTCACCGTGGCCGTCAACCTGATGAGCGCGGCGGCCGTGAAGCTCGGCCTCACCGAGGAGGGCGACGAGCACAAGGACCTGGACGAGGCCCGCAAGCTGATCCACGCGCTGGCCGGCCTGCTGGACGCGGGCGTGACGGAGATCTCCTCCTTCCACGCCTCCCCGCTGCGCGACGGCCTGAAGTCCCTCCAGCTCGCCTTCCGCGAGGCGTCCTTCGTCCCGGACGAGCCGGGCAAGGGCCCGGGCGAGAAGTACACGGGTCCGGTCTACGGCTAGGAGCCGGGCGGAGGCGGGGGTACGGGGGTCGTCCCCCGGAAGACCGCAGGCACGGGTCCGGTCTACGGCTAGGAGCCGGGCGGAGGCGGGGGTACGGGGGTCGCCCCCCGGGAGACCGCAGGCACGGGTCCGGTCTACGGCTGGAGGCTTGGCCGGGCCGCCCCGAATCACCAAGGAGGCGGGGGGGGGGGGGGGGCCCCCCCCCCCCCCCCCCCCCGGTGGGGGGCCCCCCCGCCCCCCCCCGCGGACCCCCCCCCCCCGGCCGGCCCCCCCCCCCCCCCGCCCGCCCCCCCCCCC